>JAZSOY010000186.1:0-1803 GCA_045537155.1 Acutalibacteraceae bacterium | reverse complement strand
ATTTTGTGTTCCTCCATTACGACTTCATCTCACGCATCAGCGCAAGTTTTTCCTGTATTTGTTCGGGTGTCAAATCCGTAGGCTCTTTCAGTACCGACAACTGGTGTTCCTTTTTCAGAATACCGACGTAGTACACGGCATCGTCTGCCGAGAGTGTCCCACCGTGTTCGCGCGATTCACGCAGCATACGCGTAATGTACGCCATTTCGTCCGGCTCATATTCCTCCGCCAACACCGTCAAATCAATCAGCAAGCCATCGCGATGCCGTGCCACTAATCGCTCGTATAAGGTACGATTAAACGGGGTTGCCATCTCTGTCGGTGTCAACTGTTGCGCCACCATCGCGATGTGTTCGGGATGCAACAGCAACAAGCCCAACAGCGATTCTTCCGCCCGCGCCGCGCGTGGATGCACCGCCGCGTCGGGATTGATTTTTTTAACGGTCGCTTCGGATTGTCGAATCACTTGCGACAACTGCTTATCCTGCCGTTGCTTTTTACGACGCTCTATCTGATATTTCAGTTGCGTTTGCAACGCATCTTTGGATACCGACAAATCCTGCGCCAACCGTCCGATATACACATCCCGTTCCAGCGGGTCGCTGAGTTCTGCCAACATCTGTGTGGCTTCACGCAGGTATTGCACCTTGCCCTCTGACGTGTTGAGCAAATGGCGTTGTCCCAACTCCATCAAACGATATTCCACATCATTTGCCGCACGTTCAACCAGTAATTTGAAACGCTCAGCACCGTTCTTTTGAATAAATTCATCGGGGTCTTTTCCGTCGGGAATGGTTACCAAACGAATCCGCAACCCCGTATCGCGCAACAGACCAATCGCGCGCTGTGCACCTTTTTTCCCGGCGGCATCGGCATCAAAAATCAGCACTACCTCATCGGTATAGCGCGACAGCAACCGCGCGTGGTCGGCGGTAAACGAGGTGCCGAGTGCGGCAACCGCATTGGTAAAGCCGGCTTGGTGCAGGGCAATGACGTCCATATACCCCTCACACAAAATCAGGCGCTCGTGCTTGCCTTGTTTCGCAAAATTCAGTGCAAACAGGTTGTTCGTCTTTTTGAACACCAGCGTTTCGCCGGAGTTTAAGTATTTGGGTTTGGAATCGTCCAATACACGACCACCAAAAGCAATCACGTTGCCGCGGACATCAATAATGGGAATCATCACCCGATTGCGGAAAATATCGTGAATGCCGTTCCCGCTGCGATTACGCGCGCACAACCACGCCAACACCAGTTCTTCATCGTGGAAACCTTTTTTACGCAGCTGGTCGCGTACAAAGTCAAAACTCGGCGGCGCATAGCCCAACCCGAAATGGCGAATGGTCGCATCGGTATACCCGCGGCTGTGATAATACGCTAACGCGTCTTTCCCTTGTTCGGAATACAAACACGCGTGAAAGAGGCGCGCCGCTTCGCGGTTGGCTTCTAAAATCCGCATCCGTTGGCGCGCACCGGCGTCGTTACGGTCCTGTTCCGGTAGTGCCATACCGGCACGGTCGGCTAACAATTTCACGGCGTCAATATAACTCAGATTTTCAATGCGGCGGATAAACGTAATGACGTCGCCGCCGGCGCCGCACCCGAAACAGTAGAACGACGAGGTTTCGGGATATAGGTTAAACGACGGCGTCTTTTCACCGTGGAACGGGCATAACCCGACCAGATTCCGTCCACGGCGTTTGAGCGAAACGTAGGCAGACACCACGCTTTCAATATCGTTTTTGGAAATCAGTTCTTGCAAAAAGCTATCCGGTAGCACGGTGTCACCTCCCTCAAATTAGA
>JAZSOY010000135.1:0-5988 GCA_045537155.1 Acutalibacteraceae bacterium | reverse complement strand
CATTTTTTGTTACGTCGGTACCGGTGATACCCATACCCACGCCGATATCAGCGGATTTAATCGAGGGGGCATCGTTGACGCCGTCGCCGGTCATCGCCGTGACGTAACCGGCATTGCGCCACGCATTCACAATGCGTGTTTTGTGTTCCGGTTGTACACGGGCATATACACCGATATGACGGAATTCTTGCTCGAATTCTGCATCGCTCATTTCATTGAGTTGCGAACCGGTAATCGCCCGTGTGTTTTCGTCCAAAATGCCAAGTTCCTTGGCAATGGCGATGGCAGTATCCACATGGTCACCGGTAATCATAATGGGACGAATACCGGCATGGCGGCACTCCACGATAGCATCTTTCACCTCGGGACGTACCGGGTCAATCATACCGGATAAACCGATAAAGCAGAGATTCTCCTCCAGTGTAGCCGGCTCATAGTTTGCCGGTGCCGCGTCCCACAGACGCTCTGCACACGCCAATACACGCAAAGCACGGTCAGCCATCGCTTTATTGGCTGTCAAAATTTCACGGCGGTATTCCGCTGTCATCGCCACGACTTTGCCGTCTTTCAGATAGTGTGTGCAACGGTCAATGACCACATCGGGTGCACCCTTGGTGAACTGAATATAGGTGTCGCCGACGGGATGAACCGTGGACATCATCTTGCGGCCGGAATCGAACGGTGCTTCACCGCAGCGCGATAGTTTTTCTTTCAGTGTGATTTTCGACAACCCCAGCGTATTCGCCCATGTCACTAAGGCGGCTTCGGTGGGCTCGCCGGTCACGGTTCCGTCCACATCCAATTCCGCATCACTACACAGTGCCATCGCCGTAGCCAACCGTTTTTCGTCTTCGCCAAAATGGTCCACCACGGTCATTTTATTTTGTGTCAGCGTACCGGTCTTGTCTGAGCAGATAATCTGCGCACAACCCAGTGTTTCCACCGCTGTCAATTTGCGAATGATAGCGTTCCGCTTTGACATATTGGTAACGCCGATAGACAGCACCACCGTTACCACCGCGGCTAGGCCTTCGGGAATCGCAGCCACGGCCAACGATACGGCTACCATAAAGGAGTTCAATATGAGTTCAAAATTCATCGAACCACCGGCGCGCAACAGTTGTACACCGAATACGATGACGCAGACACCCAGCACCAACCAGGTTAAAATTTTCGACAATTGCGATAACTTTAACTGCAACGGAGTTTTGCCTTCTTCGGCCTGCGCCAAAGCGCCCGCAATTTTACCCATTTCGGTATCCATACCGATTGCCGTCACGACCACCGTGCCGCGACCGTATACGACCGTACCGCCCATATATACCATATTTTTGCGGTCACCGAGCGGAACATCTTTCTGTTCGTCGGAAAGATTAATGATGTCGATAAATTTGGTTACCGGCACCGATTCGCCGGTCAATGCGGCTTCTTCCACCTGTAGACTGGCACTTTCCAAAATACGCGCGTCGGCAGGTACGGCGTCTCCGGCCTCTAACAGGACGACATCACCGACCACCAAATCTTCGCTGTGTATGGTCACAATGCGGCCGTCACGCAACACTTTTGAAGTGGCAGCAGACATTTCTTGTAAGGCTTCAATCGCTTTTTCGGCCTTGCTTTCTTGATAAACACCCAATATCGCATTGATAAGGACAACAGCCAAAATGATAATCACGTCGGTAAAACTTTCGTTTTCCACCACGGCCAGCACACCGCTGATAGCAGCCGCCACCAACAAAATAATAATCATGGGGTCAGCCAATTGTTCCAGAAAACGACGTACTAACGATTTTCCCGGCGCGGCTGCCAGTTTGTTTTTGCCGTTTTTTGCCAACCGTTGCTCCGCCTCGGCTTGTGTTAACCCTTGTGCGGTGGCGTTGAGGTTGTCCAGCACCTTGTCGGTGCTTTCGCAATAAAACTTCATATTTTCCAGACTCCTTTCCATTGTTTCCGATAATAGGATGCGACATTTTTCGCTGATAAAACAAAACTCAGGCATACCGTTTTCGGCTTACCTGAGTCAGTAACGATGGTTAGAGACTCAAATAGACCGAAAAACGCCTCGGCATACATAAGTCTCGCAAATAAAAGCAAGCCAGGGCATAAAGCCGGTGATGTTGACTTGCTACACGTCGAAACGTGATTGCTACTCCCTTATGGAAATTATTGACATCATAACACAACGAGGGCTATTTTGTCAAGGCATGATTAAGAAAAGATTCCCACGGAACGCAAAATGAAAGCCATGATAAACACCGAAAAGGCGGATGCAAGAGTGGTCCACACCACCAGTTGACCGGCTAACGGTACATCACCGTCCATTTCTTGTGCCATCGGTACACTGGATACGGCAACCGGTGTTCCGAACATAGCCACAAAAGCGGCAAAGTGAGCACCGGTGAAGCGGTCGGCAAAAAACAGATACGCCGTACCGATACCCAACAGCGGCACGAGCACCGTACGTATCAGCGTCCCGAATACGATTTCACGTCGTAAAGAAGCAATGGCGGAAAATTCGAATTGAGCACCGAGCACCAACAGTGCCAACGGTGTGGCCATATTTGACAAATAGGTGAGGAGTTTATCAAAAAGCGGCACATCTGACAGACGAAACGCAATACCGTGCCGCACAAACAAAGCACGGACGCCCAATACGAGTACACCCACTGCAATTCCTTGAATTAACGGATTGCGCACAATGTCCATAAGTACCGTGCGGAGTTTTGTCGGTTTTCCCTCCGTACCGCGAAACAAGGATAAACTAATGACGGCCAGAATATTGAATAACGGAATGATAGCCGCCGATAACAAGGAGGCGACCATAACACCACTGTCACCAAACAGCGATTGTGCCAACGGGATACCGATTAACGCATAGTTGGAACGAAAAATCGATTGTAATAACACGCCGCGACATGCACGACGATGAGTGATAAAAATAACGGCGGGAATGGATATCGCAAAGATGACCAGAACCACCACAATCGAATACCAGATATATCCCATCTGAATACTGCCGACGGTATCAATCTTGTAGACATTCATAAACAGCATAGCGGGTAAAAACAGGCGGAATACCAATTTGTTAGCGGATTTGGCGAACGATTCGCTCATCCAACCGATGCGTTTGAGAAAATAGCCGATGGCTACCATGGTAATGATGGGTGCCACGGCATTAAAGGCAAATATCAGTGAGTCCATCGCATCGCCAACTCCTTTCCAGAGGTTAGTTGTAGGGGATTCGGCTCATTTAATCCAATGAGCCTCTTCATAGTCCGGTAGCATTGTACATCATCGACCGGCGGATGTCAATGCTTATTCGTAAAACGATACACGGCCGAGTCGATTATCGTTTACAATAAAAATCCCCCCGCTATGCGGGGGGATTTTTATTATTTAACTGTTGCGATGTTTAATGAGTATCCTAAAATTTCCCCAACAGAAGTAATTTTACCCTGTACAGTGACGGTGTCACCAACCGATTTATCCAAAAGAAAATTCAACTGTTCGTCGTTTTTGATATAACACATAACTGTTGTAAAATTCCAACCGTCTGCGTTAACGGGTTCAATGGAAATGTAAGAACCATCACTGTCAAAATTGGCAATTTTCCCTCTCACTTCTACATATTTGTCTTGATAAGTTTTTTCTGCTTTTAAGGCGTTTGCGTCCAACTCATCCAACATCGTCCGCAGATCGACTTGTTCATATACAATTTCAACATTCTCGCTTGGGTTGTTTCCGGCGGGGGTGTTGTTTGAAGTGGAGTCGCCTCCGGAACTGCCGGCAACGATACCAATAAGAAGAACACCGACAATAACCCAAAACCACCACCGCTTGAACAGTGATTTCTTCTTTTTGGTTTTTTGTACCGCCACACCGCACTTGGTACAAACTACTGCTTTGTCATCGATTTCGCTTCCACAATTTTTACAGAACATACATATACCTCCTTATTTAACATACCCTATAAAACGAGTATATTACGAATTATACTCGTTTTGTAGAGTATTGTCAAGCAAAAGAGCACAATTTATCATAATTACAGAGGTGATATGATTGATTTCTTATAAACCTTTGTATGAAACGTTAAAGAAGAAAAACATTTCGACATATAAATTGGTCAACGAATATGGTATTAGTCGCAGTCTGCTGGATAGATTGAAGCACAATCGTCCGATCAGTACGGTTACGCTTAACGATCTATGTATTATATTGAAATGTAAAGTGGAAGACGTGATGGTTTTCATCGAAGAGGAAGATAAAACGAACGAGTCGTGATGAGTAACACGGCTCGTCTTTCTTTTCGTTTACAACTAAAAAACTCCAAGTCAGAGAGTTGGAGTTTTTTGGGGGACCGACACTCAAAATGGAATCGGCCTGAAAACTGAAGATTTCTTATCTCAGCGTTTCAAAATAAACTTATTGCAAGTGCTGCAATACCAAGCACTGCCGTACTTACAATTGCAATCTTTCTGCCTTTTAAATAAAAATCACTGGGTTCAGCGTCGTCAGCGCCGTTAATATAAAAGCCTAACCTTAATTTTTCCAGTTCCCAGGTAAGCCGAGGTATAAGCGCTTCCGCACTTGATAATAACAAAAATATTATCGCATATAGTAAAAAATCAATATTTTGTCTTATGGAAATTCTTATTAAAACAAATACAAGCGCAATTGTCGAACCCATAAGAGAAAGCAAGCCTATAACCTTATCAAATTTGCTAACGTAAAGCGGATCTCTTTTATTATACATTTCTTCAATCTTCTGGTTTAGATTCGCTCGCATTCTTTGTTCTTCCGACGCAGACAAGTTATCGCCCAATTTTTCGTTACAGTCAAGACAAAATATTTTGTCATCAGCATAATGCGCACCGCATTTCTTGCAAATTTTCATATCATCACCGCCTTGGGTTATTTCTTCAACTTGCTTTTTGCAGTATTTATCGAAGTTACCAACAACTTCTTAACTTCGATACACTTTTCTAAAATATCGTTATTATCATAATAACCGCTTTCAATTAAAAGTTCTAACCAATATTCGCTTTCAGAACATTCTTTAAGCGCAATTTGAAGTTTGGCAATAAAATCAGCCGTTCCGTGACCGTAAAATGCTTCACGAATGTTCGCGCCCACACTTGTTCCACTACGGATAAGTTGATTAGTTAACACGCTTTCCTTTTTAGTTTGTTTAACATAGTTACAAACTTTAATAATTTGCAAAGCAAATTCTTTGGATTTTATAATCAACGGACTATCTGCCATATTATTACCACCTTTCTTGCTGCAAGTATACCACGAAAGCGGCGAAGCCGCAATACTTATTACCTATTACCTCTTACCTATTACTTCCCAAAAATCCCGTGTAGAATGTTAGTTAAGTAATAGTGAAGAAGTAAGAGGTAAGAAGTAAAAATCCCGAACGCTGTCGCATTCGGGATTTTTGGAGGTACCGGCCAGATTTGAACTGGCGGATCAGAGTTTTGCAGACTCGTGCCTTACCACTTGGCTACGGTACCGTATTATGAAAACAGGAACGCAGTGCGTTCCTATTTTATTTTATTGGAGCGGGTGACGAGGCTCGAACTCGCTACCTCCACCTTGGCAAGGTGGCGCTCTACCGGATGAGCTACACCCGCATCAACGGCTTCTAAGAAGCCGTGGTGCCTCCGGTCGGAATCGAACCAACGACACGCGGATTTTCAGTCCGCTGCTCTACCTACTGAGCTACAGAGGCATATTGTGGAGAGTTTTCACTCTCCACAGATGCATTATGGCGACCCCGAACGGACTCGAACCGTCGACCTCCAGCGTGACAGGCTGGCGTGCTAACCGACTGCACCACAGGGCCAGATCTTGGTGGGAACAACAGGGCTCGAACCTGTGACCCCATGCTTGTAAGGCATGTGCTCTCCCAGCTGAGCTATGCTCCCAAGTTGCGTCTTGAGGCTTCACACCTCAGCGACGGGTTTTATTATACACAGAGGATAC
>JAZSOY010000195.1:0-4061 GCA_045537155.1 Acutalibacteraceae bacterium | reverse complement strand
CTGCTTATGTTGGCGATACAATGTCAGCAATTCAAGGTTGACCTCTTCTCCCTCGCCAATAATGAAAATATCAAAAAAATCCGCTAGCGGTTCGGGGTTGCACGTGCACGGTCCGCCGGCCACAACCAACGGCATATCGTCCCCTCGCTCAGCAGCTCGAAGCGGTATACCTGCCAAATCCAACATATTCAGCACGGTCGTATAGCACATCTCATACTGCAAGGTGAATCCCACAAAATCAAACGTGCGAATCGGCTCACGGCTCTCCAAAGCAAACAACGGTATACCGTGTTTGCGCATCTCTGCTTCCATATCCGTATCCGGTGCAAACACGCGCTCACACCAAAAATCCTCCACCGCATTGGTCAGGCTATAAAGGATTTTCATTCCCAGATGCGACATACCCACTTCATATAAATCGGGAAAACAAAACGCGAACCGCACATTCACGTTGTCTTTTTCCTTCATCACACTGTTCAACTCACCGCCGGTATAGCGTGCGGGCTTTTGTACACGGTCGAACAGCGCCTCCACTGTCAGTGCCATTACAGGACCCCCTTTGCTACTGACAGTATACGCCATTTTCATCCGTTTTTCAATGCCCCTTTCGCAAAAACATCCGCAAAATGAGATAGACGCTTAATAACAGCAAGGTGAAATTGTGCCCGTCGGCGAGCAACAAATACCAACCAATAGCCGCCAACGGAAACACCGTGACCACCGAACACCACAAAAGCACCTGCTCGGCACGTGGTTCGGGCAGATGATGGCACAGACACGCATACAAAGCCTCTCCACCGTCCAACGAAAGAACAGGCAAGGCATGCAAGATAGCCAACAATGTATGTATCGTTGCCGCAGATGCAAAACCGCATACCGCGAACACCGCGGCACCAAAAGCATTGGTCAGAGGTCCTGCCAAGGCGATGATACCTTGTGCGCCGTAACTCAGTCGTTGTGTCGGGTGACGTTCTATGCGAATACCAAACACACCGCACGTCACACAACACGGCCTGTCGTGAAAGCAAAACATAGCAATGCCGTGTCCCAGTTCGTGTATCATTGACGCCGCCAAACACAGCGCCGTCATACCGGTCGTATCCACAGATAACAACACAATCCATATTGTGGGAAACAGCAAACTCAGCCGCCACCGTATGCCGCCCAGCGTCCATTCCAACATAAGCGTCTTACCGCGACATACGCACGCTCAAGGGTTGGCTCGACGGCTTGGTATCATCCGCTGTTTCTCCCCACGAGGACACCCATCCGATGTCAGTCATCCACTCCTGAATTGTACGACGGCACGTCTGCCAACCGGTACCGCCGACCAAACGCAACAACAAGACAACCAGCAGAATAACACCGCACACGGCGCTTTGTACAGCCAACAATGACCGCCGTGGTCGTTTGATTACCGGTGATGATGCCGATGTGCGGTGTCGTTCTGCCATATCGTTACCCCTCTTAAACAATAATACAAATTAAGCCGTTACAACCTTCATTGATGATGCGTTCGACCGTATCTTTCAACTTCAGTCGCGCGTCACCCGGCATACGGTAGAGTTTATTATGCAATCCTTCGTTGACCAATCCGTACAACGACGTACCGAAAATGTTGGAATCCCAAATTTTAGAGGGATTCTCCTCAAACTCACGCAACAAGTAGTTTACCAATTCCTCCGACTGTTTTTCCGAGCCCACAATCGGCGCGACCTCGGTGGTAATATTGGCTTTCATCATATGGATAGACGGGGCTGTCGCACGCAAGCGCACACCATAGCGTCCGCTTTGTTTGATGATTTCCGGTTCCTCCAAAGACATCTCATCCAACGACGGCATCACAATACCGTAGCCGGTGGTTTCCACCTGCTCTAATGCCGCCTTAATTTTATCGTAACGGCGGCGAATCAATGACAACTCCTTCATACGGCTCATCAATTCGCCCTCATCAGACACCGGTACGCCGGTGGTTTCGCTGAGCACTTGATAAAACAGTTGCGGTTGCATCTCGATGGTTACCGCACCGCAACCACTTCCCAAATCAATAGCAATCGGTTGCGCACCGCTGACATACTCACATTGTCCCATACGTTCCGGCAACGCGGCCAATTCGCGGATTTTTTGCATACCGGCAACCGAGGCGCGCGCGGTTTCGATAATGCCTTTCCGCACCGGATGCTGACGGTCGAGTTCCATCACCCAAGTCGGCAGGTTGAACCCGACCTGGCAAATCGGAAACTCCATCAAAATGGTCTGCAGAATTTGGCGAATTTCCTCTTCACCCAACGCCAAACAATTCACCGGTGTGACGGTCACGCCGTATTGTTCCGTCAACGCATCACACAAAGCCTGTGTTTCCGGATTGTTCGGGTCCGTGGTATTCATCAATACCGCAAACGGTTTATTAAGGGCTTGCAATTCACCAATGACACGGGCTTCGGCTTCGGCATATTCGGCACGCGGGATTTCGGTAATGCTACCATCGGTAGTCACCACCAACCCAATGGTCGAATGCTCGGTAATCACTTTTTGCGTGCCGACTTCTGCCGCCATATTGAATGGCACTTCCTCGTCAAACCACGGCGTTTTTACCATACGCGGCGCATTTTCCTCAATATATCCCAACGCCGAGGGAACCACATACCCCACGCAGTCAATCAACCGTACTTTCATGCCCGCCGCACCACTGACGGTAATATTGACCGCCTGTTCCGGAATAAATTTGGGTTCGGTCGTCATAATGGTGCGTCCGGCTGATGCCTGCGGCAATTCATCGACCGCCCGTTCACGACTGTATTCGCTGTCGATATTCGGCAACACCAATGCATCCATAAACTGCTTGATAAAGGTGGATTTTCCCGTCCGTACCGGTCCGACCACGCCGATATAGATGTCGCCGTCGGTACGGGTGGCAATATCCTGATATATACTCGTACTCGCTGTCATGTTCCTTCCTCCACTCACATCATTGTTGGTACAATCGTATGAATGAAAACAGCAAATTATGACAAGCCAAAAAAGGAAAAAGCAACAGCCGACATGACTGTTGCTTTGTCACGGTTATTCGACGTCCCATACCCGCTGTTCGGGAATATCCTCCGCCGGACACCGTAAGCGAAAAATCCGTATGGCGGTATCCGTTTCCCGTGCACGACGGATAACGTATAGCGTTCCTCTCGACGCACCGTCCCAAAATGCCAATACCATATCTGCATACGCGACAATCTCGTCATTGCGACGCAACGGGGCCGCTTTGCCGTATTGCTCGTAGTCGGGCAAAAATTCCGTCAACCGCAATCCGTGACGTTTCGCGTAACGGCGTGCACACGCATCCACCCCGCGCGCACCGCCGGACACGATTTCCGTAGTTTCTTTCGGCAAAAACGCCTCCAACGGGACACTGTAAATTTTTCGAGAACCAATCACCGCGACTTTCATATCATTCGACTCCTCGTTTGTACAATCCCCGTGTGAACGACGGCGGCGGTGTGCCCCCGTCACGGTATTCCCGCAACACCTGTTCTACGCGTGTCGGTGTTTCATCCGTAAAATGTAAATACCGAAAAGCCGTGTGAGGCAATTCGGGCAAGATATCCGCCAAATACAGCGGAACCGTATTCAACAGTTCGCTGCAACCGCCATAACAGCGTACCGGGAACGCTGCGCCGGTGCGGTCAACCAGTGTCGGTTCACCGTCACACGTGGCACAACCGGTGTGGGCAGATACCGGACAATTCCGCATCAACATTAACGGTTGCCGACCGTAAACAAACAATCCGATAGCGTCACCGCAATGCGCGGCAAACCGCAGTTGTGCAAAGGTAAGCTCCGTCGACAACACGGCGGCTACTGCACCGTCCGCGGCGGCAGCGCGCAGCGCCTCGCGGTTGGTAATGTTCCAAAAGGAGCCGGCAATCGGGAGCAGTCCGGCCTGCCGTGCAAGCGGTACCGCACCCACTTGATTGCACCAGGCAAAAGCCGCACCATCAGCCGCCGCACACCGCAATGCGTGTAATACCTTGTCTTCGCTTCCAAACAAACCGCGCGGAATTTCCACA
>JAZSOY010000004.1:0-5147 GCA_045537155.1 Acutalibacteraceae bacterium | reverse complement strand
GGCGTACCGACGATGTTTATCGCGATGTTTAATCATCCCGATTATCGCAAGACCGATTTCTCGCATATGCGCACCGGCATTATGGCGGGTGCGGGGTGTCCGCCCGAGTTGATGCGCCGTGCCGCACAACCGGACGAGATGAATATGACGGGTATCGTAAGCGTTTACGGGCAGACAGAATCGGCACCCGGTTCCACGATGTCGGCATGGACAGATAGTTTGGAAGTGAGAACCGATACCGTGGGGTACGCGTTCCCGCACGTGCGTTGCAAGATTGTCGACCCCGAAACAGGCAGAGAACTGCCCGATGGTGTCAACGGTGAGTTCTGCTCGAAAGGTTACAACACGATGAAGGGCTATTATAAAATGCCCCAAGCCACGCGTGACACGGTGGATGCGGATGGTTGGTTACATTCGGGTGACTTGGCGTGCCGCGATGCCGACGGCAATTACCGCATTACGGGTCGACTGAAGGATATGATTATCCGCGGCGGTGAAAACATCTATCCCAAGGAAATCGAAGAGTTTATTTATACCCATCCCGCCGTGCAGGATGTGCAGGTCATCGGTGTACCCGATAAAAAGTACGGGGAGGAGATTATGGCGTGTATCATCCTCAAAGAATCGGGTAGTGTTACTGCCGACGAAATGACCGCGTACATCCAGGCGAGTATGGCACGCCACAAAGTACCGAAATACATTTCGTTTGTGGACAGTTTCCCCATGAACGCCGCGGGTAAAATCTTGAAGTACAAAATGAGAGAACAAGCCGCGAAAGACCTCGGTCTTGTCGGCGACGGTTCCGACACCGCCGGTAACGGTCAGAAATAATGCAACAAGCGCCCTCGAAAGGCTCACTTTCGAGGGCGCGGTTTTGAAGTTAGAGGGAGTTGAACGATATCAAAAACCAAGGAGCTATCCTTCTCCCGTTGCGAAATACGTTATCATCCAGAAATCCCACCGTCACTCTTCTTGACTTTCGGTGGGATTTCGTTCCAGAGCGTAAAGCCAAGAATTAAAAGACCGCCGATGACTTGCGGCAAAGTCATCGATTCTCCCAGGATGGTAACAGAAATCAGTACGGCAACCAACGGGTCGATATAGCTAAGAATTGCCGCTTTCTGTCCCGGCAATTCTTTCAGAGAAGAAAAGTACATACCGTATGTTACTCCGGTGTGAACAAGACCGACGAGCAATAAATTTACCCAACCGATGCTGTTGAGTTTTCCGATTGTCACGCCACTGGTCATGAGCACATAAGGAACCAAAATGACAATGGCAGCAAGAAACTGTAAAAACGTTCGGTGGATTCCCTCAACATGTTTAATGAACTTATTCAGAAGAATGACCGTGGCATAGAATACTGCCGCACCCAAACCAAACAAGATTCCCACAAAATCGCTACCACCGCCCACATCACCAATGCCGGTGATTAGAACAAGACCAAGCGTGGACATGGCAAAACAAATGATTTGTTTACCGGTAAGTTTTTCCTTGAACAGGATAGGACACACCAACATAACGAGAACAGGGGCAAAGTAGTAACTCAAAGTTGCAACCGATACCGTTGTGTACTTATAGGATTGAAAAAGGAGAATCCAGTTGATACCCATGGCAACGCCCGATACCAGCAGCAATGGTACTTCTTTTTTAATCTTCGTAAAGGGAATTTTCTGTTTGGTAACAAGCAAGAACACGGCAATCAAAACAGCGGCTAAAACAGCACGATACAAGGCCAATTCCCCGGAAGAAACGGGAATATTTCTCACAAAGAGGCCCAATGTGCCGAAAATTGTCATAGATGCAATTAGCATGAAACGTGGATTCATGATTTTTTTCATACGGTATTCCTCGCCTTCTTCCAATGACAACATCAGTGGATGCAGTCTATTATATCCTCGTTTGTGGCCGGCGTCAACTGTTTAGCACAATGGAAAGTGTGAGGAGTTCTGCGGGAAGACGTTCGATACCGAGTTTAATGTGAGAGGTAGTTGTTTTGAAAAGACTCGCCATCTCTTGATTTTCCGGATGGTTCGACAAACCATCCACAACCTTGTCGATTGTTGGCGTGTTTTGCCGCTATTTCCCGATAAAATCACGCGGCGAACACGGCGGAAGAATTGACAAACCATTGCGAGTTCGGTTCTTTTATGGTATAATAACTATGTATGGAAATGCGAATCCAAAACGGTGAATCAGAAAGGATGACGGTTATGGGAAAAGTTCGTTTGAATGACGATGCGTCGATGGTCAAGCACATCAAAGAAGGGTTGAAACGCACCGGCGGTTATTGCCCGTGTCGACTGGATAAAAAACCGGAGTATAAGTGCATGTGCGAAGAGTTCAAGGCGCAAATTGCCGACCCGGAGTTTGAGGGGTTTTGCCACTGTATGCTGTACTATAAGGAGAAATAAAAAGAGGTACGATTATGTTCACCAACCAACCGTTTACGGCCGCTGTGGGAGAAACTGTCTGCGGCTTTCGATTACAAAAAGTAGAATCGGTGTCGGCAACCGCCGCGACACTGTATACGTTCGTGCACGAAAAGACCGGAGCCGAATTGTTGTATTCGGCGCGCCGTGACGACAATAAAACGTTCGCGGTGTCCTTTGAAACCCTGCCGGAAAACGATACCGGCGTGTTTCACATTTTGGAGCACGCAGTGCTCAACGGCTCGAAAAAATATCCGGTCAAGGAACCGTTTGTCAATATGTTGCAAAGTTCTATGCAGACGTTTCTCAATGCGATGACCTACAATGATAAAACGGTGTTTCCGGTGTCCAGCCGCAATGAGCAGGATTTTTTCAACCTCATGAGTGTGTATCTGGACGCTGTATTTTGTCCGCGCATTTACGACAAACCGGAAATTTTTATGCAGGAGGGCTGGCACTACGAACTGGAATCTCCCGACAAGACACCGACATACAACGGTGTGGTGTTTAGTGAGATGAAAGGAGCGCTGTCCACGGTGGACAGTTTGATGGCCGACTACACATTGGGGTTGCTGTTTCCGGACAATGCGTATCGGTATATCAGCGGCGGCGAGCCGGCGAGCATCCCCGACCTGACGTATGAGGAGTTTATTCGTGCGCACCAGCGGTTTTATCATCCCTCCAATGCCAAGTTTTTCTTAGATGGGGAGATGGACATACAAGCGGTGATGGCGTATATTGATACGGAATATTTGAGCCGCTATGAACGCCGTGACCCCGATTTTGCCTTAACGCGCCAAATGCCGGTTAAGGCCGAAAAACGAATCACGTACCCGGTGGGACCGGAAGATAACGAATTGGCGCACGTGGCATTCAGCAAAATCGTGTGCGATTACGACGAGGTAGAAACGGTGTTCGCCGCGCATATTTTGTGCGATTATCTTACCGGCAGTAACGAAGCACCGCTGAAACGCGCCTTGTTGGAGGCGGGCTTGGCGCAAGATGTATCGGCGAGTCTGATGGACGAAATTTATCAACCGTGTGTGTATTTGCAAGTCCGCAATATGGAGGAAGCCAACCTCGCGGAAATCAAGCACACCTTGCAAGCGGCGGTGACACGATTGTTAACCGTCGGTATTGACAAAACCGCCTTGGCGGCGTCGTTGGAGCGATTGGCGTTTCTCTACCGCCGCATTGAAGAACCGTACGGAGTCGTCTTGTGCACGCGTGCATTGGGTTCGTGGTTGTATGGGGGAGACCCGACGCTGTACTGGGAAACGGAACCGGTGTTTGCCAAGTTACGCCGTAAACTGGATACCGAATACTTTGAAGCGGTGTTGAGCACACTGTTCGGGGATGTGGAGTCCTTGTCCACGTTGTTGTGTGTGCCGTCGCGCACCAAAGGTGTCGAAGACGCACAAGCCGAAGCCGCACGGCTGGTGGAACGCAGCGGCGCGTGGAGTGCCGAGGAACGTGAGGCAGTGGCGGCATCGTTCCGCGCGATGACGGAATGGCAACAAACCCCCGATACCGCCGAGGACGTTGCGTGTTTGCCGCAACTGCAGTTGTCGGATATTTCCCCCTTACCGTTACGCACCGAAACCGCAGAAATCACGGTGGGGGGGCGTCGCGCCTTGCAGGTGCGTACACACACCAACGGCATTGTGTATTTGAATTTGTATTTTGCCGTCACCGATTTCACCGAAGAAGAACTGCGTATCGCGACGATAGTAAGCGGTGAGTTCGGCGAAGTTGCCACGGCGACACGCACCGCGTTACAGGTGCAAAACGATGTCAAAACCATTTTCGGTTCACTGTCTGCTGCGGTGGATGTGGTGTCTGTGGACGATGATATTCAGCATTGCACACCGTACTTTGCGGTATCGTGTAGTATGTTGGAGGAGAATGTCGAAGCGGCGATGGCGTTGTTAGAGGACATTGTGCTGACCAGCCGTTATGATGAGGCAGACCGCATCCATGAAACGCTGGTGCAATACGCCTATGAATACAAACAAGCGCTTATTGCAAACGGACGTACGTTTGCCATTTCCAGGGCTACCGCCTCGTTTAGTGCCGAGGCGGCGTTGCAAGACGCTATCGGTGGCACACCGTTTATGGCGTGGTTAGATGACTATATTGCCGCCTTTGAAACGGATTCCGCCGCGGCGACGGCACAGTTGAAGGCATTGCATCGTCGGGTGTTTGAAACCGAACGGTTGGTGCTTGGCTTCAGCGATGCGATGCCGACCGATGTATTGGAAACGTGGATGACGGCTTTGCCGTCGGGCACCGCGGCACCGTCGTGTCAGGCGTTTCCGTTCCGGTATGAAGCGGAAACGCAATTGGGGATTCCCTCCGGTGTGTCATTCTGTGCGCAGGCCCATCATTTGGGTGCGATGAATATTCCATACCACGGTTCACTTTTGGTGCTCTCCGTATTGATGTCGTACGGTTATTTGTGGAATGCCGTGCGTGTGCAGGGCGGTGCGTACGGTACGGGTATGCGGGTACGCCGCAGCGGAGAAATGGTATGCCATTCTTTCCGTGACCCGAACCCCGACGGCACCTTAGCGGCTTTTCGGAATATGCCGGCATTTTTAGAAGAGTTTTGTCGTGCAGAAACGCCGCTGGATGACGTTATCATTGGTGCCGTGAATGCCACCGAACCGTTATTGGCGCCGGATGGGGTGTGTCACCAAGCGTTTACACGGTATT
>JAZSOY010000218.1:0-3033 GCA_045537155.1 Acutalibacteraceae bacterium | reverse complement strand
GCGCTGTTCGAGGTATTCACCCACGCAGAGGATGACGGTCAGACCTGCATCCAACGCACCGCGCACGCGCTTGGCAACGGTAGCATCGGTATCACCAAAGAAAGTGCGGCGCTCACTGTGGCCGAGGATGACGTAACCCACGCCCATCGCGCGCAGCATGTCTGCCGCGATTTCACCGGTGAAGGCACCGGATTTCTCCCAGTAGCAGTTCTGCGCAGCAACACCGATGTTGGTGCCCGCAGTCGCTTCGAGAGCGGCAGGCAGGTCAACAAAGGGGACACCCACCACCACGTCGCAGGTCGCATCCGCGACGAGCGGCTTGATCGCGTTGATCAGTTCGGTTGCTTCTGCCGGAGTCTTATTCATTTTCCAGTTACCGGCAATTACGTATTTACCCATGGTTCATTCTCCTTTATTTTTTACTTATCGCTCATCGCGGCAATGCCGGGGAGCTCTTTACCTTCCAAAAATTCGAGGGACGCGCCGCCACCGGTGGAGATGTGGCTCATCTTATCACCGAAGCCGAGCGTGTTTACCGCCGCAGCCGAGTCGCCGCCGCCGATGATGGTGGTGGCATCAGTCTCAGCCAGCGCCTTGGCAACCGCGATGGTGCCTTTGGCGAGGGTGGGGTTCTCAAACACGCCCATCGGGCCGTTCCATACCACCGTTTTGGCAGATTTCACTTCAGAGGCAAACAACGCCGCCGTCTTCGGGCCGATATCCAGACCCATTTGGTCTGCCGGAATGGCATCGGCGGCAACCGCCGCGACGTCGATCGGGCCGTCAATCGGGTCAGGGAATGCTTTGGCAATTTTGCAATCCACCGGTAACAGCAGTTTTACACCTTTTTCTTCGGCGCGGGCAAGCATTTCGCGGCAGTAGTCGATTTTTTCGCTGTCCAACAGCGAGGTACCGACGCTGTAACCTTTTGCTGCCAAGAATGTGTATGCCATACCACCGCCGATGATGAGCGTGTCGGCTTTGTTCAGCAGGTTTTCAATCACGTTCAGTTTGTCCGCAACTTTCGCACCGCCCAGAATGGTGACAAACGGACGGACCGGATTTTCCACGGCATTGCCGAGGAACTGGATTTCTTTCGCCATCAAGTAGCCGTTGGCGGATTCCTCCACGTACGATGCCACACCGACGGTGGAGCAGTGGGCGCGGTGCGCGGCACCAAACGCATCGTTGACAAACAAGTCACACAACGACGCCAGTTCTTTGGAGAACGCTTCGCCGTTTTTGGTTTCTTCCGCGCGATAACGCGTGTTTTGCAACAACACCACGTCACCGTCTTTCATCGCGGCAACCGCGGCCTTGGCTTGCTCGCCAACCACGGTGTCGTCTGCGGCAAACACAACCGGCTTGCCGAGTTTTTCGGACAGACGCACGGCCACCGGTGCCAAGGACAATTCCGGTTTCGGCTCGCCCTTCGGTTTGCCCAGGTGTGAACACAGAACGACCTTAGCGCCTTGGTCGATTAAATACTGAATGGTGGGCAACGCGGCAACAATGCGGTTTTCGTCGGTGATGATGCCGTTTTTCAGCGGCACATTGAAATCACAGCGAACCAGCACGCGTTTTCCGGCTACGTTCAAATCTTCTACCGTTTTTTTGTTTAAGAGATTCATACGAATTCCCCTTTCTTACTTTTGGGCGCTTCGCTTCCGCTGGAAAGAAACCCCATACCGTATTATTTTACTATTTTTACCGCTATAATGCAAGTGATTGATAAAAAAAACACAAACTTTTCGAAAAAAATACCGTGACGCCACAGCGTCACGGTAAAAAATCACGATTTCCACTTTTTATTTCGTTTGCGGTTGTAACGAACGGTCAACCAGACATACCCGACTGCCAGGGCAACCAGTATCAAAAGGATAGCCAGTGTCCACCCTGAAAACAAGACACGTCGCACCGACTCCCAGGCGGAATACAGTACGCTGTGCGGTGCGTTTTCACCGGCGACCAAGTCCACCGATGCCAAGGTTTTACCATCTAACGACAACGTCATCGTGCCGAGTGTTTCGCCTTTCTTGATGGGCGCGGAAAACGACTCTTTTGCATAGGAAACGGTACGCGTAACGCTGGCAAGGTCGGTTCCCTTGGCAACAACGGTATTCAACTCCTTGGCAGGGACCAAGGAAAGGGATTGTCGCTCAGCACATCCCGATACGGCTACGCGTCCCACCGGCTCTTCTTCGCGGAGTAAGGTTTCGTACGTGAACCCAACCAACCCCCAGCGAATGAGCAGGCGCGCTTCGGCGTAAGCCAGATTGGTAGGATGGCCGTTCTCGTCTTTGCGGGGACTGCCCATCACCACCGCCATATAATCGTAGCCATCCAAACTGCCGTATTCTACGACACTGGTTTCGGTCAGTGTGCCGCCGGTGCGGCCGCCGACGGCATACGTGTAAAACGCCGGCGAGGACGAGCGAATCATATCGTTACTACTGGGCCAACTGCGACGCGAGCCACCCGATACCGGTTGCACCGTCCATTCCGTGAGTTCCAACATATCGGCAACGTCGGCATATTGCATCGCGTAGCGTGTAAACGTCATTACATCGCGAGCAGACATATATTGTCCCTCTTCGTTTAACCCGATTACGTTGGTGAAATGCGAGTTTTTGCAACCCAATTCGGCGGCAAAGGCGTTGAGCCCGTCGACAAACTGTTCCGGAGAACCCGCCAGTTTTGTTGCTAGTGTGACCGCGCAATCGGCGACGGTTTGAATGGTACACAGTGTCAGCAAATCCCGTACTTTCCACGTTTCACCGAACTCCATCAACGCAACGTGTAAGCCGGTGCCTGCCACGTAGGTGTTGAACATATCCAAGGTGTATGTGGCGGTGGCAGTATCTATATCTATGTTTTTCTCTTGAATTAACTTCATCGCATAGCCGGACATCGCCACACGCATTAAGGAACCCGGTTGGTAGCGCATATCGGCTTCTTTTTCATACAACACCACGTCGTCCTCCGGCTGCATGCCGATATACAGCATCATCGCCGAGGGAAGTCGGATCGTAG
>JAZSOY010000056.1:0-3137 GCA_045537155.1 Acutalibacteraceae bacterium | reverse complement strand
CGATGCGTTGTTGGTGGTGTGGAACCACGAAGAAGCCGCGGAAGATACGGATGTGGAGGATGTCCTTGTCGGTGGTAGCAGCCAATCCTTTACCATGGATGCCGACGGCACCTTGCGGATAGACTTGTCGGCGCTACCGGCAGGCGAATATGCGGTGGCTTACGAATATGTTGTCGGCACACAACAGAAGACAGCCACAGCCGCCCCCGTGGTGATAGAGGGCGAATGTGCCGTCACATTAAACGCGGTTATCAACGATGACGGGACGGTAACGGTCACCGCCAAAAACGCGGTCGGGTTACCGGTAGCCGACTATGACCTGCGTTTGACCATCGGTACGATGAGTGGCGTGACCGGCAAAACCGATGCCAATGGGGTGTATACCTCGTATTTGATGGTAGGTTACGGTGAATCGGTGGTGTATGAAGGCTTAGCAACCGCAAAAAACGGCGTGGTGTATGCGGCCGTATCCTCGGCGTCAATACAACGTCCGGTTGTGGTGACTACCACAGTGGTCACTACCGATGCGCCGACAACCACGGTCACAGACGCTACGACTACAACGGCGGAAACCACCACGACGACAGTGGAAACCACCACGACGACGGTGGGAACCACCACGACCGAGGATAAAGCCGCCAACGCAACCACCGCTGTACCGGAAACCAATCACACCGTGCTGGGTGTGGGTACGACGGCACACAAAAAAGACGAGGTTGCCTTAAACGTATCCTCGGACACGGAATTGTTAGCCTTATTTGGTTATGACTTTGATGCGTTCAGTAAAAAAGCGCAGTTGATGATGTCGGAAGACGATTATATCGGCTTAGTCGGTCGCAACAGTACCAGTCTATTGATGCTGAATGTGTTGACCTCGAAAACACCGGCAACAGAAGCGCAAATCGCCGAGGTGTTGAAAGGCAATTCTTCCTTTTCCGGCTATGCAGAAGATGAACGTATGGCGGTATCGTTTGCGTTGTCCTTCTTGATGTTGGACCGAGAGGGCAACCAACTTCCTGTGTCAGCAATGCCCCTTGACAGCACCTATGTGGTGCAGTTGCCGGTGCCGAAAGCGATGTCCGATTGTCAGGAATTGGCTATTACAGTAATGGATGGTGATGGGTTAATGGAACCGATGTTCGTAGCGGTAAAAAATGGCGTATTCAAATTGGAAATCAACTCGTTGGAAACGTACACCCTACTTGGGTTTGCCTCTAGCGGTGGCGATAAAGCCGGTGGTGTATCTTGGTGGGTTGTGTTGTTGTTTGTGGTCGGCATTCTGTTGTTGGCTGGTGCCGGTGCGTTGCTGTATTTCTTCGTATGGCGCAAACCGGATATGCCGGCATCCGTCGAAACGGAGGAAGAGGCGGCACCGGAAATTGCGGTGTTACCGGAAGACGATAACGACATTTTCAGCGGCCGTACGGATATGCCGTCTTCGGATGAACCGTAATTCATTTCTACAACAAAAAACGCGGACATCGGATGTTTTCCGATGTCCGCATTTTGTTGTCCTTATAGTAAGGCGGCAATGGTTTCACCCAGTATACGAATCCCGCGGCGAATGTCGTCCTCCGATGGCGTGGAAAAGTTGAGCCGGAACGAGGAGGAGGGGGCGTTTTCGTCACAGTTAAAGGTGGTACCCGGCACCACGAATACGCCTTTGGCAGAGAGCGCGCTCACCACATCCGCTAAGGCCACCTGTGGCGGCAGCGTGCACCAAAGGAATAAACCGCCCTCCGGACGAGTGTAGTGCACGGCGCTCGGCATATACGTATCCAACATTTCCAACATCAGGCGGCATTTGCGGCGATACAATTCCCGAATGCCGACAATGTGTTCTTCCAAATTGTAGGTAGCCATATACCGTGCACACAACATTTGGAAGAAGATGTTGGTATGTACATCTTCGACCTGTTTAGCAATTACCATTTTCTGAATGAGCGTATCGCAACCGCAAGCATAGCCGACACGCATACCGGCGGATAGAATTTTGGAAAAGGTACCGCAATACAACACGCGTCCGTCGGTATCCATACTCTTGATGGTCGGCAACTCCTCACCGGAGAACCGTAAATCCCCATACGGGTTGTCCTCTAAAATCAACAAATTGTATTTCTGGGCGAGGGCATACACAGCGCGGCGTTTTTCCAACGACATGGTGATGCCGGCAGGGTTATGAAAGGTGGGGATGAGATATAACAGACGTGCTTGCGGATGGGCGCGCACCGCGGCCTCCAATCCGTCAATGGAAATACCGTCTGCTTCCAATTCGATTCCGACCGGCTTAGCACCCAATGACCGAAACGCATTCAACGCACCGATAAAACTGGGGTTTTCGCAGAGTACGACATCGCCCTCGTTGCACATCACCTTGGCGCACAATTCAATGGCCTGCTGACCGCCGGAAGTAATCAACGTGACATTGTTGGCGGCGGCAATCCCAAACCGTTCTTGCAAACGGTGTGTTACTGCATCGCGCAAGGGCGTATACCCTTCCGTTACGCTGTATTGCAAGGCGTTGGTTGCATCCTCCGCAAAAATATCCGTCGCCAACCGTTGTATACGCTCGACCGGGAAGGATTCGGGTGCCGGATTACCGGCAGCAAAGGAAATCGCCCCCGGCAAGGTTAAACTTTTGAAGATTTCGCGAATAGCCGATGGTTTCATCGACTGCATTTTACGAGAAAATTGTAAATCCATGTTTATCACCTTGGTTGATTATATCACACCACAGAAAACGTGGCAATAAAAAGTTTGACAAGGTGCGCGAATTGTGATACAATGACGGCAATGGTGTACGGAGGAGGCGGCAGTATGAGCGGTTTTCGAATGTTCAACGGCATGGGCACTGTAACAATGCGTATGTTTATTTCGTCTGCCTCCTGCCGTTTTTTCGGTTGCTGAACCGCAACCGCGTGGTGGGCTATGAGGCAGCGAGGGTGCTCGTTGCCTTTTCTTTTTAGTATTTGGTGAAAGGAAGCGCTATTATGAGTTATCGTATCAACACGCAGTGCATTCAAGGAGGCTACCAACCGGCCAATGGGGAGCCTCGGGTACTGCCGATTTACCAAAGTACCACTTATAAATACGATTCGGCCGAACATCTCGGTGATTTGTTTGATTTGAAGGTACCC
>JAZSOY010000180.1:0-5382 GCA_045537155.1 Acutalibacteraceae bacterium | reverse complement strand
ATCCGGTGCGTTGATGTTATTGGTGCTGTTTTTACCCTGGACAATGGTGTTGACGGTGGCCACATCACTGATTGCCGCGATTGCCGTGTATGAACTGTTTTCGGTGACCGGTGTGTTGAAACAGCGCGGTTTGGAAAGTTTGGCGATGACGTTTGCCTTGATTGCTCCGTTCTTTTCGCGTATGTCAAGCGGTGCTGTCACCGTCACGCTGATTGCGTATGTGTTGATGGTAGCCTTGTTGGTCATTGTGTATGGCAAAGACGTGCCGCTGGCACGCACCGCGCTTACCTTTGGCATCTCAGCAGTGGTTACGTTGTCGTTGTCGTGTATGGCACATATACGTGTCCTGCCGCACGGTCTTTTTTACGTGCTGTTAGCGATGATGATGGCGTGGATGTCGGATATTGGCGCCTATTTTATCGGTACGTTTTTTGGGAAACATAAATTGTGCCCCCGATTGTCACCGAAGAAAACCATCGAAGGCCTGCTCGGTGGCGTTGTGTTTTCTGTATTGATGAGTATGTTGACCGCCGCGTGTTATCAATGGTGGGTGTTGGATAGCTCGCATACGGTTGCATACGGCGGCTTGTTGTTGGCGGCTCTCTTTGGTTCTCTGCTGTCCGTGGTGGGGGATTTGGCGGCGTCGTTTATCAAACGGTGTTGCGGCGTCAAAGATTACGGCAACCTATTTCCGGGGCACGGTGGTATGTTGGATAGATTTGACAGTTTGCTGTTTGTGTTCCCCTGGGTATATTTTGCAGCGCGTGTTTTACAGTTGATTCGTTAAAAGTCATACCTTGGGGTTGGTTCCCGAAAAGGGGGTATTGTCGGTGTCTAAACGTTTGGTAATACTGGGTTCAACGGGCTCTATCGGGACGCAAGCCTTGGAGGTCGTTCGACAAAATGGGTATGCCGTGACGGCTTTGGCGGCTTATCACAACGTCATACGGTTAGAACAACAAATTCGAGAATTCAAACCATCCGTGGCTGCCGTGTTCGATGAAACGGCGGCCGCTGATTTGCGTGTGCGTGTGCGGGATTTACCGATAACGGTACTGTCCGGTATGGAAGGATTGTGTGAACTGGCCGGTATGCCCGATACCGATGTGGTGCTGAATGCGGTGGTGGGGATGGTCGGACTGTTACCCACGCTGACCGCGTTGCGTGCCGGTCACGATGTCGCACTGGCCAATAAAGAAACGCTGGTTGCGGGTGGTGAACTGGTGATGCGTACCGCGCGTGAGTACGGTGTGCGTATTCTACCGGTGGATAGCGAACATTCCGCTATCTTTCAATGTTTGCAAGCCGGTGCCGGCGGAGAATGGGCGCCGCCTCAATCTTTGGACGGTAAGCAGGTGCGCCGTCTGATTTTAACGGCATCCGGTGGCCCGTTCTTTGGACGCAGCATCGAACAGTTGCGTGATGTGAAGCCGGTGGATGCTCTCAAGCACCCCAACTGGAGTATGGGTGAAAAAATTACAATCGATTCTGCCACCATGATGAATAAAGGATTGGAATTGATTGAAGCACGATGGTTATTTGATATCCCTCAGGAGAATATAGATATAGTAGTACATCGGGAAAGTGTTGTGCACTCGCTGGTAGAATATGACGACCATTCGGTATTGGCACAAATGGGCGTACCGGATATGCAGATTCCGATTCAATACGCCTTGACATTTCCGCAACGATTACCGTCGTCGGTACCGTCGTTGGATTTGGTTTCGTTTGCGCAATTGACGTTCTGCCGACCGGACGACGCGGTGTTCCCGATGATATCGTATTGTCGTCAGGCTTTACAGCGCGGCGGCGCGTATCCTGCGGCGGCGAATGCCGCCAACGAAGAGGCAAATGCCGGTTTCCGTCAGGGGAAAATCGGATTTTTACAGATTGGCGATGCCGTGGCGCGCACACTGGAGCAGACATTGCCGCCGATACAGAGCGTGGACGATATTTTGCAAGTGGATGCCGAATGTCGCCGTCGCGTGCGAGAATGGATGAGGTGATAGTATCACAACGGTATTGATGTATGCCGGTCGGTTGTTGGCGGCCGTGCTTGTGTTTGGCTTGATTGTGTTGATTCACGAATTGGGCCATTTTCTTGCCGCGAAAGCGATGGGTGTGCAGGTAAACGAGTTTGCTATCGGTTTCGGTCCCAAATTACTGCAGTTTGGGAAACACGAAACACGCTATTCTTTACGGCTGTTTCCGGTGGGCGGATTTTGCGCCATGGAGGGAGAAGATGCTGCCGGCGGCGGTGAGGTGAGTTTAGAGGAACAACGGCGTGCTGAGCAAAATCCGCGTTCCTTTTTATGTAAACCGGTATGGCGACGGGTGGTCATCACAATAGCCGGTGTGGTGATGAACTTGGTGCTGGGGTTCGTGGTATTGTTGGTGTATTGCGGCGTGTGTACGCCGCTGTCCGAAGACGGTAGAGCCTATTACAGTGATACACAAATAGCGGTCTTAGAGGACGATACCTCCGGATACCAAAGCGGATTGCGGCCGGGAGATACGTTGCTGAAAATTGACGGGCAACGGGTGTTCTCCGCCTTTGATATTCAATTTTTGTTGCAAAATAGTAACGACGGTGTCTTTGAAATGCAGGTGCGCCGTGTGGTGGATGGCGAAAAACAAGTACTCACACTGCCGGAAGTCACATTTCGACGTGAATATTCCGAAGAAACCGGCCGCCATACCTTAATTTATGACTTTTTAGTACGCGGTGTGCCGCAAACCGTTGGGTCGACGATAGTGGAAGCGGCACGCACGGAATGCAGCGTGGCGGTGACGGTGTGGCGTACCCTAAAAGGAATGTTTACCGGACAATACGGGCTGAATGATTTATCCGGTCCGGTCGGCACCGTCGATATCATCGGGGATGTCGTGGAGGATGCTGTGCAGCATACCGATTGGCGCATCGGTTGGGGTAATGTACTGATGCTGGTGGCAATGCTGACGGTCAATGTCGGTATTTTTAACTTGTTGCCGTTACCGGCGTTGGACGGCGGACGGTTGTTGTTTTTGATTTGGGAAGGTGTTACACGACGTCGTGTACTCCCCAAATACGAGGGAATTGTCCATGCCATTGGGTTGGCTCTGCTGTTGTTATTGATTGTGATTGTGACTTTTAATGATATCGTGAAATTAGTTACTTGATGGGAGTGTCAAATATGCAGCGTCGGATGAGTAAAACCGTACACGTGGGGAATGTCGCTATCGGCGGCACGGCACCGATTGCCGTGCAGTCGATGGGGTGTGTTCCGTCACACGATGTGGTGGGTACGGTACGTCAGGCGCAGCAGTTGAAAGATGCCGGATGCGATATTTTGCGTATTGCCGTACCGAATGCAGAGGCGGTTCGGTTGATTGACGCCATCAAATCGCAGGTCGATATTCCGTTGGTCGCCGATATTCATTTCGATTATCGGTTGGCGCTGGACAGCGTTGCCGCCGGTATTGATAAAATTCGGATAAATCCCGGTAATATCGGTGAGGATAGCCACGTCAAAGCCGTGGCGGACGCCTGCCGAGAACGGGGGATTCCGATTCGTATCGGGGTGAACTCCGGTTCGTTGGAAAAGGAAATTCTCAAGCGGTATGGGCATCCGTGTGCGGAGGCTATGCGCGACAGTGCATTGTATCACGCTGCCTTACTGGAAAAATATGATTTTGAAGATATTGTCATTTCTATCAAATCGTCTACCGTGGAAACGATGGTGCGTGCCTACGAATTGACGGCCGCAGCGTGTGATTATCCGTTGCATTTGGGCGTGACAGAGGCCGGTACGGAGCAAATGGGTGTGATGAAATCGGCGATTGGTATCGGTTCGTTGTTGTTGCGCGGCATCGGGGATACGATTCGGGTATCGTTGACGGCAGACCCGGTCAAAGAGGTGGAAGCCGGACGGCGCATTTTGGCGGCGTTGAATATGTTAGAGAGCGAACCAATGCTAATTTCTTGCCCCACGTGCGGTCGCACGAAAATTGATTTAATTGGCATCGCAACGCAGGTCGAAGAACGCTTGAAAGCGATTCACAAGCCGGTTCGTGTGGCGGTGATGGGATGCGTGGTGAACGGCCCCGGCGAAGCACGGGAAGCCGATATCGGGATTGCCGGCGGTGACGGCAAAGTGGCATTGTTTAAGAAAGGACAAGTTATCCGCACCGTACCGGAGCAGGATGCGGTCGAGGAATTACTTAAAGAAGTGGAGTTATTATGAAACACCAGAATGTCAACGCATTATTCTCGCCCTACATAGCCGATTCCGACTTGCCGGCGTTTTGTGACGGTGCGGTGGTTACCAATATGGAAATTAACCGTGCCGAGCAGTTTTTGCGTATTCATATACAGATGCCGACTTTTGTGCCGTTTGAACAATTAGTGCCCTTGGAGAAAGCGCTTGCCACCGGTTTAGGTTTGCGGACGGTGGAGTTGTTACCGCGTTATCCGTCGGATTCATTAACGGAAGATTGTTTGCCCACGGTGGTCTCCTTTTTACGCCGACGTTGCGCCGTTGTCAACGGTACGTTTAACGATGCCGTGTTCTCCCGCGAGGGAGAGGGGTTTGCGATACGGCTGGCGCATGGTGGTTTGAATGTGATTGAAACGACACATACCGACCGTATGATGAGCCAATTAACCGAAGAATTGTTTGGACGGCACGTGACGTTGCGTTTTTACGGTGCTGCCGGTGTGGATATGCAGGATGAACAATACCAAACGGTGATGGCTGAGGCCGAACGCGAGGCACAACAAGCGGTGCAACAAGCCGCCGCATCCGCGCGCCAAGCGGCAAAGGCGGACAAGCCTTTGGCGACAGGACTGATTACTCCGTCCCAACCGGACGATGACACCGTGGCTCCGGCAGATGGTCTGCCGATTTATCGGGAAACGGCTGCGTCGCTCTTTGGACCGATACCGCGTGAGATGCCGGTGCCTCTCAATCAACTTACCGAGGGCAGCACGGAAACCGTGTGGGGCGAAGTGTTTGGATATGAAACGCGTGCGTTTCGCGATGGCACGCGTATTCGTCATACTTTTTTTATCAGTGACCGCACGAACTCCATTTCGGTGATTTTGTGGACCGATACCAAACGCGATAAAGCCAAGTTGGCGGCGATGGAATCACTGAAAAACGGCGTTTGCGTTTTGATGAATGGATTATATGAGTTTGACGAATTTGCCAAAGGTGCTGTGTTTTCACCCAAATCGCTGGCGGTGGTAGCACGCTACCATAAGCAGGACACGGCTGAGGTAAAGCGTGTCGAACTGCATTTGCATACGAAAATGTCGGCCATGGATGCCATGACCGATGCCAAAGAGTTGATAAAACGTGCGGCAGAGTGGGGGCACCCGGCGATTGCCATTACCGACCACGG
>JAZSOY010000194.1:0-13583 GCA_045537155.1 Acutalibacteraceae bacterium | reverse complement strand
TAAAGCTTGTCTTCCTAAGACCGCTTGGCCTCCGACTTTCAGCACGAAACGGGTCTGGGGCATGGGGCCTTCGAAGCTGTCCACCAGCAAAAGCACGCCGTCCACCATCTTCAATACACGCTCCACCTCGCCGCCGAAATCGGCGTGACCGGGAGTATCTACAATATTGATTTTGGTATCACCATACATCACCGCCGTATTTTTCGACAAAATGGTAATACCGCGTTCTCTTTCCAAATCATTGGAATCCATCACACGTTCCGACAACTGCTCGTTGGCACGAAACACGCCGCTTTGCCGCAACAACTGGTCCACCAATGTGGTTTTGCCGTGGTCAACGTGTGCAATAATCGCAACGTTCCGCAACTGTTCTTGCTTGCCCATGGTTTTTCTTCCTGCCTTTTTGAAATCCTAACGTTTAGTATACCATAAGAGAGCCGAACTCGCAATGGTTTTCACCACGCTTTTTTGCCCGAATTGCCTCAAATGTTTCCGCCATGCGTTAATCATCATTACGCGGTGTCGGCAAGACAAAACCGCGTTTTTAATAGAATAACATGGGGTCGACGTTTTTACCGTTGACCAACACTTCAAAATGAAGATGCGGCGACGTACTACGTCCGGTGTTACCGACTTTGGCAATCAACTGTCCTTTGGAAACCGTATCCCCCGGCTTAACCAACAGTTCACTGCAATGCGCATACAACGTTTGATACCCGCCGCCGTGGTCGATAACGACATACTTGCCGTAGGACCAATACGACGTACCGCGCCGATAATCCGCGACGATGACCTTACCCCCATCTGCGGCAAGGATATCATCCCCGTCGATTTCGTGTTCCCAAATATCCACACCGCGGTGTCGATTGCCGGACATGCTGAACCGTTTGGTAATCCACCGTGAACTCGGCGTCGGCCACACATAATTTCTGCCGGCGCTGACCGTTTTCTTGGTACCGTACGCCACCACCTGCGTTACCGGTTCCTTGACAACTTCGGACGAAGTAATGGCACTGAACTGCTCCACACCATCCAACGACGTCACGGTCGCCGTCACCAAACTGATACCGTTTTTACCGTACACGCGGATACGTTCGCGCCCCTCATAGAGCGTCGCATCCGGCACGCGTTCCACGGTGTACGGAATTTCGGTTTCGTACTGTACCGTCCCCGACACCAACACGCGCAAATGCGGCTCGGCTTTCTGAATGACCACAGATTGTCCGGCCGAAACGCCTTTGCTGATGGTCGGGTTATTCTGCAACAACTGGGACACGGAAATGCCGTGTTGCTTGGCAACTGACGACAGAGTATCCCCCTCTTGCCATACATACCGTTGCTCGGCGACGGCATCGGTGGTGAGTTGTTGCTTGACGGTTTGTGTCGGCTGAATCACCGTTTCGGGATACCATCCCTCCACCAATTCCACCGTTTCCACAAAATCCGCCGTCACACCGGGTTGTTCTTCACAACTCTCTTGTAAAATGCTTTCCAACAGTTGTTCGCCGCCGCGCCGCGTACCGACCGCACCGCAAAACACACCGTCTATGTAAATACCGCACGCTTCGTCGCCTACGGCATCGGAGTTACGCAACAAATGGTCACAAACCTCCCACTTGTCCCACAACGCCGCCTGCCGAATCATACGCAAGGACAAGGCGGGTGCGTTCTCCGAAAAACTGTCATATACCACACTACCCAGCCGTTCACCGGCTTTGGCGGCACCATCCTGCCAGACGGATTCGTCCGACACATATCCCCATACGTCGCCGTCCTCATCCGTGAGCGCCAACGCATAGGTGGTTTTTCCCCAATATTGTATCGTGCCCAGTAGCACTGCCACCGCGCACCCCATTGCCGTGAGCGTCACGACCGCGCGTGTCAGTGCTTTGTAGTGCTTAGCCGCCGCAATGGGAAGATAGAGCACCTGCAACACCGCCAACAACGGATGGCGGTTTCCGGCTTCGCGCACCAACCGTACCGATGCCTTGAGCCGTTTCCGCACGCCGGCGAGCCCTTCGCGGTGCCGCTTCGGCGGACGAAGCCGTCCCACCGCGCGCACCGCACGCCACAACAACAACCGCAACGGCAAAAACATCAGGGTGAAGAACCGTCCGATGCGATGGAATACGCGCATCGTCTGCACGCCGGTATAATACGAGATTCGATACAAACTGCTCACACGGTTCTCCTCCTTTCTGTCGTGGTCTGCCGTTTCGTTTTACAACACGTTCCGCAAATACTGTCCGGTATAGGACTGCGGCACACGCGCCACCTCTTCGGGCGTTCCTGCCGCCACAATGGTGCCGCCGCGATTGCCACCCTCCGGCCCCAAATCCACAAGATAGTCCGCGCTTTTAATCACGTCCAAATTGTGTTCAATCACCACCACGGTATTTCCGCTATCCACCAACGCCTGCAACACCGTAATCAACTGCGCCACATCGGCTGTATGCAAGCCGGTGGTCGGCTCGTCCAAAATATACAGTGTCCGACCGGTTGCCCGTCGGGAGAGTTCGGTCGCCAATTTGACACGTTGCGCCTCACCGCCGGATAACGTAGTCGCCGGCTGTCCCAGTTGGATATACCCCAACCCGACACTTTGCAACGTCTGCAGTCGCCGCGCAATTTTCGGCAGGTCGGCAAAAAACTCCGCCGCTTCGTCCACTGTCATTTCCAACACATCGTAAATCGTTTTACCCTTGTAATGTACTTCCAGCGTTTCGCGGTTGTAGCGTTTGCCTTTACACACCTCACACGGCACATAAATATCCGGCAAAAAGTGCATTGCGATTTTCAAAATACCATCGCCCTGACACGCCTCACAACGGCCGCCACGGACATTGAACGAAAACCGTCCGGTGGAATAACCGCGCATTTTGGCCTCAGTTGTGGAGGCAAATAACTCGCGGATATCATTAAATACATTGGTATAGGTTGCCGGATTGGAACGCGGCGTGCGCCCAATCGGCGACTGGTCAATGGCAATCACCTTATCCAACGCGTCCAAACCCTCGATACCCCGATGTTCACCGGCGCGACAATGGGCGTGGTTGAGTTTGCGTGCCAACTGCTTGTATAGAATTTCGTTGACCAGCGACGATTTCCCCGAACCCGACACACCCGTCACACAGTTAAACGCCCCCAAGCGGAACGTCGCATCGACTTGTTGTAGGTTGTTGGCTGCCGCGCCCAATACGCGCAACTCTTTGCCGTTGCCGGCGCGCCGCTTTTGCGGCACCGGAATGCGGCGTTTACCGCTGAGATACTGACCGGTGACCGAGCGCTCACACGCGCACACCTCGTCCACCGTACCGGAACAAATGACCTCGCCGCCGTGCACACCGGCACCGGGTCCGATATCCACAATCCAATCCGCCGCCATCATGGTTTCTTCGTCGTGTTCCACGACAATCAGTGTGTTGCCCAAATCGCGCAACCGTTGTAAGGTATCCAACAACTTGCGGTTGTCACGCTGGTGCAAGCCGATACTCGGCTCGTCCAGAATGTACAACACACCCATCAGCGACGAACCGATTTGCGTAGCCAGACGAATCCGCTGGCTCTCGCCGCCGGACAACGTACCGGCGGCACGCGATAATGTCAGATAATCCAATCCCACGCTGTGCAAGAAACCCAACCGTTCACGAATTTCCTTCAGCACGCGGTCGGCAATGCGGTGTTCGCGTTCCGACAACCGCGCCTCGAATTCCTGCAAAAACTCCAGTAATTCCGTGACGGATTTATCACACAAATCCGCAATATTGGTGCCGCCGAGCGTCACCGCCAAACTTTCGGGTTTCAACCGCTTGCCGTGACAAGCGGGGCAGGGATTTTTGCTCATATACGTTTCCAGTTCCGTACGCATCCAATCGCTGTTGGTCTCGCTGTGACGGCGTTGCAGGTTATTCACAATTCCCTCAAACGAGGCAAAATACTCGCCCGAACCGTACTCCATACGGCGTGTCATACGGATTTTTTCGCCGTTGTTTCCGTACAGCAATATCTTGTGAATGTGGTCCGGCAGGTCGCGCCACGGGGTATCCAATGAGAATCCGTAATGCGCCGCTAAACCCTCGTAATACATTTGTGCAATGGTGCCGCCGTCCAGATAGTTCCAACCGCTGGCGCGCACGGCACCTTGCCGAATGGATAAGGCATCGTCTGCCAAGACCAACTGCGGGTCGACCGCCATAAACACACCGATGCCGGTGCATTTGGGGCAGGCGCCAAACGGATTGTTGAACGAGAACGCACGCGGCGACAATTCCTCCATACTGAATCCATGTTCCGGGCAGGCATATTGTTGAGAAAAAGTTAATTCCTCGTCCGTGTCCACAAAATGCGCCACCAACAACCCATCCGCCAACGCGGTGGCCGTTTCTACGGAATCCGCCACCCGCGCACGGATATCGGGGGATATCACCAACCGGTCGACCACCACTTCCACGGTGTGTTTTTTGTTTTTATCCAGCGCAATGGTTTCAGACAAATCGTATAACGAGCCGTCCACTCTGACGCGTACAAATCCGGATTTACGCGCCGCATCCAATTCTTTTTGACATTCGCCCTTGCGTCCACGCACGACCGGGGCCAACAACTGAACGCGTGTACCCTCCGGGAACGCCAACAAGCGCTCCACTATCTCGTCCACGGTTTGCTGTCGGATTTCGCGGCCGCATATAGGGCAGTGCGGCACACCGATGCGCGCATACAACAAGCGCAGGTAATCGTAAATTTCGGTCGTGGTTCCCACGGTGGAACGCGGGTTCTGCGAGGTGGTTTTTTGGTCAATGGAAATGGCAGGCGACAACCCTTCAATGGAATCCACTTCCGGCTTTTCCATCTGTCCCAAGAACATCCGCGCATAGGAGGACAAACTTTCCATATACCGCCGCTGTCCCTCGGCGTAAATCGTATCAAAGGCAAGCGACGATTTTCCCGAGCCCGATACGCCGGTGAATACCACCAACTTATCGCGCGGAATGGTCACATCGACGTTTTTTAAGTTGTGTTCTTTGGCACCCTTGACAATAATTTTCTCCAGCATACCGTTCCTCACTGCTTCAACTTTTCGATTTCATCGCGCAACCACGCGGCGTGTTCGAACTCCAACAGCCGTGCCGCGTGTTTCATTTCTTTGGTTAATTGTTCAATGCGCAACTGCCGTTCGGCACGCGATAATTTTTTGCCTGTCTTGTTGTCGCGCACCGCCGTCGGGGTAATCTGCAAGACGTCGCGCACCTCTTTGATAATGGTTTTCGGCACAATACCGTGCTCCGCGTTGTACTGCAACTGAATGGCACGGCGGCGCTCGGTTTCGCGAATGGCACGCTCCATCGACGGCGTCACTTCGTCGGCATACAAAATCACCTGTCCCTCGGCATTTCGCGCCGCCCGGCCGATGGTCTGAATGAGCGAGGTTTCGGAGCGCAAGAATCCCTCTTTGTCGGCATCCAACACCGCCACCAGCGACACTTCGGGAATATCCAACCCCTCACGTAAAAGGTTAATACCAATCAGCACGTCGAACTCACCCAACCGCAAATCGCGGATGATTTCCATGCGTTCCATCGTGTCGATGTCGTGGTGCATATAGCGCACCCGAATCCCCACGTTTTCAAAATAAGCGGTCAAATCCTCCGCCATCTTTTTTGTCAACGTGGTAACCAGCACCCGTTCTTTTTTGGCGGCACGTTGACGGATTTCCCCGATTAAATCGTCAATCTGTCCTTCAACGGGGCGTACCGACACTTCCGGGTCGGGCAATCCGGTCGGACGAATAACTTGTTCCACCGGTTTACCGCCTCGCTCGCGTTCGAACTCGCCCGGCGTGGCGCTGACAAATACGACTTGCGGCACCCGTGCGTAAAATTCATCAAAATTCAGCGGTCGGTTGTCAAATGCACTCGGCAACCGAAACCCGAAATCCACCAAGTTTTTCTTGCGCGCATAATCGCCGCCGAACATCCCCCGCGTCTGCGGCAAGGTGACGTGCGACTCGTCGACAAACAACAAATAATCGTCGGGAAAATAATCCAACAAGGTAAACGGTGTCGACCCCGGTGCGCGACCGGCCAACACGCGTGAATAGTTTTCAATGCCCTTGCAAATGCCGATTTCACGCAGCATTTCGATATCATACCGGGTGCGTTGCAGAATCCGCTGTGCCTCCAGCAACTTGCCCTCAGCCTTAAACGCCTCCACACACTGGTCGAGTTCTCGCTCAATCTCGGCAATGGCACCCTCCAACTTGTCCGGCGGCACAATATAATGCGAGGCCGGATAGATGGCAATGTGCCCCAACTGCCCCTTGGCCTCACCGGTCAATGGGTTGACTTCGCTCAAACGCTCAATTTCGTCCCCAAAAAACTCCACGCGAATCACGGTATCGTGGGAATACGCCGGAAAAATCTCCACCACGTCGCCACGCACGCGGAACTTGTTGCGAATAAAATTGATGTCATTGCGCTCGTACTGCAACTCCACCAAGTGCGCCAGCAGTTCGTCACGATTTTTGTGCATCCCCGGCCGCAACGAAATAATCATATTGCGGTAATCAATCGGGTTTCCCAAACTGTAAATGCAGGACACGCTCGCGACAATAATGACATCGCGACGCTCGGACAGCGCCGAGGTGGCGGAGTGCCGCAACTTGTCAATTTCGTCGTTAATCGCAGAATCTTTTTCAATATACGTATCGGTGGACGGCACATACGCCTCGGGCTGATAGTAATCGTAGTAGGAAACAAAATACTCCACCGCGTTTTCGGGAAAGAACTCTTTGAATTCCGAACACAACTGCGCGGCGAGGGTTTTATTATGAGCGAGAACGAGTGTCGGCTTGTTCACATTCGCAATGATGTTCGCCATCGTAAAGGTCTTACCCGAACCGGTGACACCGAGCAACACCTGCTCGCGCTTGCCGTCCCGCACGCCTTGGGACAACGCGGCAATGGCTTCCGGCTGGTCACCCGTCGGCTGATAGGTGCTATGCAAAACGAACTTATCCGGCACGTTCTCACTCCTTTCTTTTTTAATTATTGTCTACCGTTTCGCCGCTGTACATTCACGTAACATTCGCCCGAAACGTTGGTTAATACGCTATCTTTTGGCGATGTCGGCCCCTCTGCGTTCTTCCGGGAACGGATTTCCGGCATAGGAAATCACCTTTGCCGGCACACCGCCCACCACCGCATCCGGTTCCGTAAAACTCTTCGTAACCACAGCCCCTGCGGCAACCACGATGCCGTTGCCCAATTCAACATCGCCAATCAGTTTACAGCCGTTGCCTAAATACACGTCGTCGCCCACCTTGGCAACGTTACTATCTCGTCCACCGATACCAATCGTTGTAAACGGATGCAACCGACAGTTTTTGCCTACTGTTGCAAACCCATTAATCACGATAGGCCCTATGTGCGCTATTGACAACCCCGGTCCAAACACGTTCATGGGTATGTTCATTCCCGTTTTCATCTGCGCTCTGAACAATCGGTACTGCAACCACTTATAATAGATGCGATGGACGCCAAACGACTTGCAATTGCAATAGTACTCTGCTTTTCTCAACAATCTTTGATATTTCCAAATTACGTCCGCTTCCCATATGGATACCAAATGCGGCCGCTTTCTGGTTTCTCCTAACGCGATTCTGTCCGCTTCTAAGTAGTACAAATAATCCGCCTTGTTTTGAATCATTGGTGTCACTCCTTATGCTATTCGGTTGATACGCCGTATCGAAACGCCTTTTGCAGAACTGGCCGTACCGCGCTGCCACCCACAGACAACATCGCTATGGAACCACCCTTTAGTGTACCATTGTTATACCCACTTGTCAATCGCCCACCGTGTACTCCGCCGTGGAAACGCTGGCACAAATAAACAACGACCTACCTTCGCACCAGGCGAATTTAGGTCGTTGTTCTTTGAATCTTGTTGTTATTGTCTCCGGCGATTGCCACACACCTGTTCCACCACGCAGTCACTGCCCATGATTGTCGCTTGGTCGTACAGACTCAGTGCGCGGTCGAACCCGCAATCCAACAATTCGGCTTTGTGGCAGTCGGAGGACAACACCAACTTGCCGCCGCGTTCAATAATCATATCGGCAACCGGCTTGGCGGGATACGGCTTATCGCGCAGCCCACGCGCTATCGCGCCGGTATTGATTTCAAAAATCGGGGTAGTTTTCACCAGAGTATCCACCGCCTGCTCCACGATATCCAAATATCGAGCATCCGTTTCGCAGAAGTATACATCCCCTTGATTGTATTTCGTCATATAATCAAAGTGCCCGATGATATCGACGTTTTTGGTCTGGCTAATGGTACGATAATAGAGTTCAATGAGCCGATAAATATCGTTATCCACTGCCGCCAAGGCTTTTAAGAAGTGGTCGAGGCTGCTGTCAATGGAAAAATACTCCCCGTTAATTTTAACATAATGCACCGAACCAATCAAAAAATCGAACTCGTCGGTATCACACTCCGAATAATAGTCGTATTCCAACCCACACAGAACGGTAATGTCGTTTTTATATTTTTCTTTCAGTTCAAAAATACACTCTTTGTACCGCTCGGTGCCCTCTAAACTCATACAATACCGCGTGTCAAACGGCGTGTAGGCGTGTCCCGAAAACCCCAGTACCGAAAACCCTTTACGAATGGCGGCTTGCACCAACTCTTCCGGCGTGTTTTTTCCGTCACAGTACGTTGTATGCGTGTGTAAATTATAACGATATGGCATCCGTAACCCTCCTATGAATCTCCCTTTGGCTGTTGTTTGTTTACAAAACGGAATGTATTTCGTCGGCGGACACCTTGTGTGAACGCCGCGACACTACCATATACTTGCGAACTCCTTGATTTTAACGCCATACACCGCATAAAACCGGTCATCCTGTTAACGACGGTAATGTACCCTGCAAAAAAGCCCCTGTGCGGCAGCAAAAACACCACCTCGGGGCTGTTATGCGTGATAAATCGACAAGGATTGTTGCGCAAGAGCGTTAGTTGGCTGTGGTTTTTGTGCTGGTTTGGTCGGTTTTGGCAGCGTTGTCAACCAACACACTGTCGTTGGTTTTCACCACTGTCACCGCTTCTTGCAGTTGGTCATCCTCCTCATCGGTCAACAAGTCAAATTTCAACAATTTCGCATAGGAAAGGTCGACCGTTTTATCGGGAATCAATCCGGTATCCTGCCAACTTTCGTTGCGGTTGAATAACTGCATCGTGCCCACCGATAGGTGTACCGCCGCCTTGTCGGAAGCAATGGGGAAATACTCCTGCAATACCGCTTTTCCGGCGGTACTGGTCCCGACCAATCGTGTTTTTCCCATATCCTGCAACATGTCGGTAAAGAGTTCCGCCTCACCAACCGTATTGCCGTTCACTAACGTCACCGTGGCGGCTGTCATTTCATACGGGTCGGTCGCCTTGAAGGTGTCGTTGCCGGATTTCTTAACGCATACGGCATACGGCCCGCTCGGCAACAAGTATCCCAGAATATCCTGTACCGCCGTGACACTGCCGCCTTGGTTGTTCCGCACGTCCAAAACAAAATATATCGCACCCTGTTGGGTTAATTCATTAAAGACATTTTTGAACTGCATCGCCGTCAAGTTGTTAAACCGACGAATACGAATGTATCCGACCGTGTCTTGCAACAGGCGTCCCTCCACGCTGGCATCGGTGTAGGTATTGGCGGTTAGTTCTACGGCCATCGGCGTACCGTTTTGCAACAACGTCAACATAACTTTTTCGGCGGTACGGAGTTTGCCGACCACCGCTGTATACGAAGCGCCGGTCACCTCTTCACCGTCCACCACCGTCAACGCATCGCCGGCTTTGATACCGGACAACGCCGCCGGCGAATTGGGTGCCACGTACGACACCAACAAGGCATTGTCTTCCGACACCAAAAACTCCAACCCGAAACCAAACCGGTTTCCTGCCAACTCGCTTTGCACCGTCTGGTATTCGGTTGCCGTTAAATAGTCGGTATAGGGGTCGTTGAGTCCGTCAAGATACCCTTCTGCCAACGCCGAGCGCAACATTTCTTCATCGATGGTGTATTGTCCTCGCGCCGCGGTATCGATTTCATCCAGATAATCGTACATCGCCTGCCGTTGTCCCACATCGCTGACCAGAGAACTGAAATGTCGCATTGCCAACATCATCGTGGCAGAAACCGTCAACGCCACCGCCAAAATAATGACCGTGACGGCAACGCCCAACGAAACTTTTCGGTTCATACTCTCACCCCATTCGGTGTGCTACTCAACTAAGGTTTGACAATGTACCCGTTTTTCACCGCATCCACACGCGTGTTGTTGACACGCACTTCGAAATGCAGGTGTGCGCCATAAGATTCACCGGTATTACCGATAACTCCCAACTGTGTTTTTCCACCCGTCACCGCCTGCCCGACAGCCACCGAAGGTGCCCGTTGCATATGTGCGTATAAGGTGACGATACGGCGTCCGGCCTCGTCCAAACCATGGTCAATCATCACAAAGTTACCGTAACTATAATGCATCCGCTGTGCTTTAATCACGGTACCGTCTGCCGCGGCGACAATCGGCTTACCCAAGCAACCGAAACCCCAAATGTCGGTTCCGCCGTGGAACCCACTGGAGCGATAACCGAACGGCGAGGAGATGACATTCATACCGGGCGCCGGCCAAAACATCTTGCCGCCGTAGGTGCTGGTCGGCGGTGTGCCGTTCAGCAACGCCTCAATTTCGCGGTCCAATTCCTCTTCGGCTCGTTTGACCTGTGCCAGTTTTTTCTCATACGTGCCCATCTTCTTTTCCAACGCAATTTGTGCGTTTTTGGCTTGCGTATAGGTAGCATCGTAATTGGTATACTGGGCATCCAACTTCGACTTAGAGGTTTCGAGTTCGCTTTTCTTTTCTTCGGTTTCTTTTTTCTTATCCTCGACCTCTTTTCGATTTTTAAGGATAGCAGCTTTTTCCTGCTCGGCCTTATCAATCAATGCTTGGTCGTGTTTGGCGATGGATTCCACGATTTTCGCCTTCAGCAAATAATCCTCATAACTACCGGTAGTGAAGAGCAGTTGCAACGGGGAATAGTTACCGGTTTTTTCCATTGCCTGCAACCGGCTCTTGAGTTTATCCAAAATCGCTTCCAATTCTTGTTCTTTCGCAGCAATGTCACGATTTAATTGCTCAATACGCGCTTCGTGCTCGTTAATTTGCTTATCCAAAGCGCTGATTTGTGAGCGAAACCCACTGATTTGTTTCTCCAGATTGCTGACCTGCGCCCACAAACCGTTGACCTTTTTTTGTTGGTCCTCTACGCTGTCACCCAAGGAAGAAATGGTGTTTTCCAATTCTTCCTGCTCTTTTTGCAACTCCGCCAATTCTGCACGCTTGTCGCTCACCTCGTCAGCGCTGACCGTGGCAACAGAAAACGTCAACGTCAGCAGCAGACACAAAACGCAAAGCCATGCGATGGGGCGTTTCTTTAACAGTCCCATTTTGTTCTCCTTTTGTTACTCTGTCTGTTCCTTCAAATAGCGAGTTATCGAAATCCCGCTTCCCAACAAGCCGGTGAGAATGCCGCCGGCGACAAAGCCGAGCAACAATTTCCACCAAACCGCCGCAAAGGATATCAGCTGGAAGGTGTGCCCGAAATCAAACATACCCCCGACCAGTTGATAGAGCATCCATACCAAGCCAAAAGCCACGACGCCGGAACACAAACCCAAAATCACACCCTCCACCATAAAGGGGAAACGGATAAACCATTGGGTAGCACCGACCGAACGCATAATATGGATTTCCAAGCGCCGGCTGTATACCGTCAATTTAATGGTGTTGGCGATAATGAACAACGACACCGCCAACAACAAGCCGATAACCCAACTGCCGACGGTAACCACCAGTTGGCGAACCTTAACCAGCGATTGCGACAAAGCGCGGTCGTAATCCACCGAATCGATACCCTCAATTTTGGCGATGTCGGCAACCGTCTGGTCAAACAGTTTCAAATCCTCAAAGTGAATCACATAGGTATCCGGTAACGGATTGTCATCTTGCAAGTCCGTCATCAGGGAACCCAACTCGTCCTCATAACGGGTAAGCAATTCTTCTTTGGACTCAAAGACCACTTCCGATACGTTGTCCTGTTTTTTGAGCGTAGCCTCGATGGTTGCCAACTGCTCATCGGTCACATCGGCCTTGGCATAGGCTACCACCACGTTCTGTTGGTAAGCCCACGCAAACCCGTGGTCAATGTTTTCAAACACCAAATACGAGCAACCGGTAATCAACAAGCACGACACCAACACCAAAATCGAGGCGGCCGACATAAACCAGTTTTTTGCCAACCCGCGAAAACCCTCGCGCACCAAAAACCGAAATGTGTTAAATCGCATGCATTTCCACCTCCGGCTCTTTGGTATCCGACTGTACGATGCCGTCACCGATGGTGATGACACGGCGTTGGAACGACTTGACCAACTCGTGTTCGTGGGTAACCACCAGAATGGTGGTGCCTCGACGGTTGATTTCGGTCAACAACTCCATAATTTCATACGACAATTCCGGGTCGATGTTGCCGGTCGGCTCGTCGGCGATAATCAAGGACGGATTGTTCACCAACGCACGCGCCAGACCGACACGCTGCTGTTCACCGCCGGACAATTCCAGCGGATAGTTCTTGGCGCGGTTTTGCAACCCCACCAGCCCCAAAATATACGGCACGCGGCGGCGAATTTCACGGTGCGAAGCACCGACCACACGCATCGCAAACGCCACGTTGTCAAACACGGTCATGGTGTTAATCAAGCGGAAATCTTGAAACACGATACCCATCGAGCGCCGCAGATACGGAATCTGACGCCGCTTGAGTTTAGACAACTTAAAGTTGCTGACAATCACCTCACCGGAGGTAGCCACTTCTTCGCGCGTTATCAATTTCATAAATGTGCTTTTGCCGGCACCGGAAGCACCGACGATAAACACAAATTCCCCATCATCAATTTTTATATCGACGCCCTTCAGCGCTTCGATACCGGTATCGTATGTCTTATGTACATCCCGAAACTCAATCAAAGAGCGCACCTCCTTTTCGCTGATACGCCGCCCTACTTGGACGGCGTATGGCTATTATAACACATCTGTCGGTTTTTCAGCAACCTACATATATTGGCAATCCCGATTAATACTTCACCGGATTGGCTGTCAAATACTTTTTCACCATCATCGCCACTTTGAAGACAATGGCATCGTCGAACTCGCGGAGGTCCAGACCGGTCAACCGTTTGATTTTATCCAAGCGGTACACCAGCGTATTGCGGTGTACAAATAACCGACGGGACGTTTCGGATACGTTCAAGTTGTTTTCAAAGAACCGCTGAATGGTAAACAGCGTTTCCTGGTCCAGCGACTCGATGGAACCGTTTTTGAACACCTCGCGCAAAAACATTTCACACAAAGTGGTGGGCAGTTGATAAATCAAGCGGGCAATGCCCAAATGGTCATACCGAACGATGGTTTTTTCGGTATCAAACACCTTGCCGACTTCAAGGGCAGTTTGAGCCTCTTTGAATGAACG
>JAZSOY010000153.1:0-2676 GCA_045537155.1 Acutalibacteraceae bacterium | reverse complement strand
CCGGAAAAGCTCCGTACAAGGCGGTGTTGACGCACGGTTGGGTGGTTGACGGCGAAGGCAAAGCGATGCATAAGTCGTTAGGCAACGCCATTGCTCCCGACGAAGTGATTAACGAGTACGGTGCGGAAATCCTGCGGTTGTGGGTGGCATCGCTGGATTATCGCGTGGACGTGCGGTTGTCGAAAGACATTCTCAAGCAGTTGTCCGAAGTCTATCGTAAAGTGCGTAACACCGCGCGGTACATACTCGGTAATTTGCACGATTTTGACCCCAACACCGATTGCGTGACCGACGACAAATTGCTCGACATTGACCGGTGGGCTTTGCTCCGCTTGCAAAAAACCGTGGCGACGGTGCGCGAAGCGTATGAAAATTATGAATTCCACGATGCGTTCTATGCCATTCACCATTTCTGTGTGGTGGATTTGTCCAACTTCTATTTGGATGTGCTCAAAGACCGCTTGTACGTGGAGGCAACCACCGGCGAAAAACGCCGTGCGGCGCAAACCACCATCTACCGCATCTTGAACACGCTCACGCGGTTGGTTGCACCCATTCTCTCCTTTACCGCGGAGGAAATTTGGGAGTTTATGCCGCACACGGTTGACGACGATGTGCGTTCCGTGATGCTCAACGAAATTCCGCAGGCAAATGTGTCGACGGACGAGGCGTTTGAGGCGATGTGGGATACCATTCACGCCATTCGCGAGGATGTGCAAAAGGCATTGGAAACCGCCCGTACTGCCAAGGTGATTGGCGGTTCGTCGGATGCCAAGGTCACGTTGTATTGTGCACCGGATTTGTTGGCGTTTGCCGAGTCGGCACGTACCCAGTTGCAGATGGCGCTCAACGTGTCGCAACTGGTGCTGTGCGGCGAGGGTGAAGGTGCCTTTACCGGTGACGTTGCCGGTTTGTCGGTTACCGCTGAACACGCTGACGGCGGCAAGTGTTGCCGTTGCTGGAACTACAGCGACAGCGTCAAAGACGAGGGCGAACACGCCGGTCTGTGCAGCCGTTGTATCGACGTGTTGAAACAACAAGGGTAAAAGGAGAACGCCTATGTTGCAGGGCATTGTAATTGCCGTGGTCGCGGTGCTGGTCGGGTTGGACCAGTTGACCAAATGGCTGGCGGTGGTGTATCTGAAAAGCGGTGAACCCGTTACGCTCATTCCGGGTGTGCTCCAGTTGTCCTATGCGGAAAACGAGGGCGCGGCGTTCGGAATGTTGCAGGGCGGTCGCTGGTTTTTCGTGGTGCTTACCGGTATGATGCTCGTTGCGTTGTTGGTGTTTGTGCTCAGCGGCAAGTTGCGGCGGTTTTGGATGTTTAACTGCAGTGCCGTTTTGATTTTGGCCGGCGGTATCGGCAACCTCATTGACCGCTTGGTACAGGGGTATGTGGTGGATTTTATCGAAACCACGTTTATCACTTTCCCGTTATTTAATGTGGCGGATTGTTGTGTCGTGGTTGGTTCATTGCTGTTGCTGGTGTTCTTTGGGTTTGTGTACGAGGACACCGCACCGACGGAGGAAACACATGGAAACACGACTGACAGTTCCGCCGACGGCTGACGGCGAACGCGCCGACCGTTTCGTCGCAGAGGCGTTGTCGGTGACACGCGCCGCCGTACAAAAATGGTTGGAACAGGGTTTGGTCACGGTAGAGGGACGGGCACTTGTCAAGAGTGCCCGTTTGTCAGCTGACAGCGAAGTGACGGTGTCGGTGCCCGAACCAAAACCGTGTGACACGCCGGCACAGGACATCCCGTTGGATATTGTGTACGAGGATGACGATTTGTTGGTCGTCAACAAGCCAAAGGGGATGGTGGTCCATCCTCCCGCCGGTAACCCCGACGGTACGTTGGTCAACGCGTTGTTGGCGCATTGCCCGGATGGATTATCCGGCATCAACGGCGTGATGCGGCCGGGAATTGTGCATCGCATTGACAAGGATACCAGCGGTTTGCTGATGGTGGCAAAACACGACCGCGCTCATCAAGGATTGGCCGACCAAATCAAGGAACACCGCTTTACGCGCGAATACGAAGCGGTGATTGTCGGGCACCTCAAAGAGTCCGAAGGGACGGTCGACGCGCCGATTGGACGGCATCCGGTACATCGCAAAAAAATGGCCGTTACCCCCAAAAACAGCAAACACGCGGTGACACATTACCGCGTGTTGGAGGAGTTTGCCGGATATTCGTATGTGCGGGTGCGTCTGGAAACCGGACGGACTCACCAAATTCGAGTACACATGGCGTATCTGGGGCATCCGGTCGCCGGCGATACGGTGTACGGCGGTGCCAAACAACCGCCGGAGTTGCAAGGGCAATGCCTGCACGCACGGTGTATCGGATTTGAACATCCCATAACCGGCGAGTGGTTGACCTTTGACAGCGGATTGCCGCCGTATTTTGAGGCGTTTTTACGTAAACTGCGCGCACAATAAGAGACAAAACAGGACCGATGTGGCACCGTCACATCGGTCCTGTTGTTTATGATTTGGTCGGCAATCCTTGGCGGTATCCCACAAACGATGACTACGCAAATAACTGCCCCAAAATCGCGTTGGATACCAAAAAACCGTCGCGTGTCAGCATATACCGTCGGCGTCGCACACGATAAGCGAGCGCGGTAGCCGTTCCGCCCGTTCACGCCACACCGTCGGCAAGAAACCAC
>JAZSOY010000033.1:0-7119 GCA_045537155.1 Acutalibacteraceae bacterium | reverse complement strand
GGCTATTACGTTGCGTACGTCGATCTCGGCAAGCGATAACGATTGGGCCGGTATGCTGTATGATGGCGAGAACTACTGCTTCTCGAAATCGTATCACCTGCACATCGTGGATCGTGTTGGCGGTGGTGACTCGTTCGGCGGCGGCTTGATTTACGCCCTGCTCAACGGTAAAGACACGCAGGCGGCGATTGAATTTGCCGTGGCGGCATCGGCGCTCAAACACTCGATTGAGGGTGACTATAACCGCGTCGGCGTTGCCGAGGTGGAAAAACTCGCCGGCGGCGACGGCTCCGGCCGCGTACAGCGCTGATTCGTATACCATCACACAGCCCCTCGTTTCGGCGAGGGGCTGTTTTTTCTTGTCCCACGCTGTCGAATCTTTTTTCCGACACACATTGCTCTTTCGAATAAGATATGTTATACTATATAAATTACAATACGTTATTACCGCAAAAAGGAGAGTATCGGTATGGGAAAACACGCGCATCGGACAAGCGGTTCGGCGTATCGGCTGTGGATGCCGGCGTTGTTATCGGTGGGATTTGCCGCCGTGGTGTTTGTGTGTCTGTGGGGATTCGGGAACTGGAATCCGCTGGAGATGGACACTTCCACCGCGACCGGCACCGCACAAAAATTGTTATGCAGCGGCGGTGTTTCGGTGTTGCTCGGCTCGCTGATTTTTGTGCTCTCGCGCGAAGTGTTGCGTGATACCGACGACGAAGCGCCGTCCCGTCCGGTGTGGTTTTATCCGGTGGTATCGGGGTTGTTGTCGTTGACAGCGATGATGGTCGCGTATTCGTTTCTCGGTATGTGGCCGTTCGGTGACCGCACCGGTATGGTGGTGGATATGCACCACCAATATGCCCCGTTGCTCGCCGGTCTGCGCGACTCGCTCTTGTCGGGGGAGGTGTCCCTCTACAGTTTTGAGGTCGGGTTAGGTGCCAACTATCTCTCCTTGTTTGCGTACTATCTGGCCAGTCCCCTGAACGCGTTGTTGTTGCTGTTCCCCGAACCGTTGTTGGCGGAAGGTATTTTGTGCATCACCCTGCTGAAAAACGCGCTGTGCGGCGGCTTGTTCGCGCTCGCCGTTCAGCAAATCTTCGGAAAACGCACGCTGAGTATCCCGGTCGTCGCGGTTATGTATTCCCTGATGATGTACCTGCTGGCCTATTCTTGGAACATTATGTGGCTGGACGTCGTCATGGTGTTGCCGCTGGTGGTGTGGGGGTTTGAACGGCTGATGCACACCGGCAAATGTTTGTTGTACGTGCTGTCGCTCACCTACGCTCTGTTTACCAATTACTACATCGCGTTTATGCTGTGTATCTTTATGGTATTGTACTACCTCACGTATTGCGTGCGTGCTCCGCGCACCGGTCGGCAACTCGGCATCAGTTTCGCCCGCGTGGCAGGATATTCGTTGTTGGCGGTAGGGTTGGCAGCGGTATTGTTGGTGCCGGTGTATTTGGCGCTGAAAGTCACCTCCGCCGCCGACGCGGAGTTGCCGGCGATTACGAACACGTTGGATATGTTTGAACTGCTCGGTCGGCACTTGGCCGGCACTTCACCGACCATTCGTTCCGGCAACCTGCCGAATGTGTATTGCGGCGTGTTGTCGATGCTTGCCGTCCCGTTGTTTGCGCTGAACAAAGGCATACCGCTTCGCCGTCGTGCGGCGTTTATCGGCTTGTGGTTTGTGATGGCGCTGACGTTTTTAGTCAACTGGACCGATTTGGCGTGGCACGGCTTACATTCGCCCAATGACCTGCCGTATCGGTTCTCGTTCCTGTATTCGTTTGTGTTGTTGCTGATGGTGTACGAAACCCTACAACACGCGCGTGACATCACGTTCAAGCACGTAGGTGCCGTGTTTGCGGCGCTGGTCGTGTATTTAATGGTGGAAGAACGATTTGGTAAAGATACCTACGGGTTTGACATCATTTACGTCAATCTCGCGCTGTTGGCGACATACGCGATAATGGTGGCGATGGCATCGCGGCGCATATTGCGTCAGCGGTTATTGTATGCGTTGTTACTGCTCACCGTCACCGCCGAAATGACGTTTAATGCCGGCTATGCGATTTTGCAGGTCAACAACAACGAATATTTCACGGCACACGATGCCTATGTGGATAACGACACCACCGCCGCTATTCGTGCCGCGGTGAAAAAAGCACAGGAACTGGGCGACGAAAAATACGGTGCCGGCACGTATCGGTTAGAGGTACTGCCGCGCCGCACCTGCGTGGATACGGCGTTGTTCCATTATGCCGGTATCACGAACTTTGCATCGAGCAACTACTACACCACCACCAAACTGTTGGGCGGTTGGGGATATGCCGTTAACGGCGTCAACAGTCATCTGTACAAAACGTTTATGCCGTTCCCCGATTCGTTGTTGGGCATTCGCTATCTGGTGACGACAGCAGACATTCGCAACCATCCGCAACTGTCCCTGCGTGCTACCACCACCTGCGGTGATGAGGTGTATTATGTTTACGAAAACCGCGATGCCCTCAGTTTGGGTTATGTAACGGATGCCTCGGTGAAAGACTATGCCTATACGAAATACGACCCGTTTGCCTCGTTGGAAGACTTGTTTGCCAAACTCAACGACACGTATTTACCGCTATTCGCGCACAACCATTTTGTGCCGGAGGTAGGTACGGGCGCCGAAGCCGGCTACACGACACATGGTTTCCGTGTACAACCCGATGGCACGGGCGAGGCGGCGAGGTTCACCGCCACGGTGGAGCACGCCGGTCAGGTGTATGTGTACGTGGATTGTATGGCGGCGGAAAGTATGACGGTGCATAGTGGCGACAATTCGTGGCAAACCTCGCCGAACGAGCCGTACATCATTGATGCCGGCGTGTTGGAAGTGGGGGATACCCTCACGTTGGACGTTACCGCCGAACAGTATTCCAGTGGCAACTTCTATGTAATGACGCTCAACGAGGATGCCTACCGTGCCGGCATGCAGGTTCTGCGTGACGAACAATGGAGCGTCACCGAGCGACAGGGTAACCGCGTGGCGGGCACGGTGGATGCGTCGTTCGACGGCACGCTGATGACTTCCATTCCGTACGATGCCGGCTGGCGCGTTTTGGTGGACGGCAAGCCGGTGACCACCTATGCCATCGGCGAAGGACTGCTGGGGTTAGACGTGAGCGCCGGCAAGCATACCGTGACGATGACATACTATCCGTCGGGTTGGTGGGTTGGCGTCGGTATCAGCAGCCTCTCGTTACTGATATTGGTGGCGTTGTTATGTGTGCGCCGCCGTGTCGCCAAACACCGTCAAGTGCCGGCATTTACCGCCGGCGTGCAACCGATACAAGCCGGCTTTGCCGACGCACGCACGCCGTTGGGCACCGTACCGCCGTTGCCGGATACCTTTGAAGAACTGACACAACCCACGGTGTACGATTGTCACGCCGAGGATGTGACGGTGATACCCCCCACCCCCGATAGTACTACCGATGAATAACCAAACGCCGCAAGGGATATCCCTTGCGGCGTTTGTTATGCTTCATTTTCGTTGGCGCGTATGACACGCAGACACAACGCCCGTAAATCCTCCATTGTGGACAGTGTACCGGCCTCGCCGCGAAACACCGCGGCGCCGCGTACTTCGCGCAGATACCACGAGGCGTGTTTGCGTGCCTGTAACAACGCGCACCGTTCGCCTTTTTCGGCGACGGCGAGTGCCACTTGACGGCACAGCACGTCCAATCGTTTCGCAAGCGGCGGCGTGGGGAGGAGAGTCCCGTGATTGAGATACGCCTCAATTTGTGAGAACAGCCACGGTGCCCCTAACGCTCCGCGCCCGACCATGACCAAATCGCAACCGGTTTGTTCATACAACGCGGCGGCTTGTTGCGGCGAATACACATCCCCGTTACCGATAACCGGTATCGACACCGCTTGTTTGACCTGCCGAATACAGTCCCAATCCACCGGCGGCGCGTACATCTGGTCGCGCGTACGGCCGTGCACCGTGATGGCGGCAGCACCGCCGCTTTCGCACGCCTGCGCGACCTCCACCGCATTGACTTCGTCCTTGGCGTACCCTTTGCGGATTTTCACCGTCACCGGCAGAGGCACGGCATCGCACACCGCGCGCACCAACCGACGGCAGAGTTCCGGTTCGCGCATCAGGGAACTACCGCAGTGATTGCCGGCAATTTTGGGAGCCGGACAGCCCATATTGATATCCAACCAGTCCGGCCCAAACGGCAACACGAGCCGTGCGGCTTCGGCCAAGGTTTCGGGGTTATCCCCAAACAACTGAATGGCAACGGGACGTTCGCGGTCGGAGAGTTTGGCGAGTTCGCGGCTTTTGGCGTCGCCGTAGGTCAGTGCCTTGGCACTAATCATTTCCGTCACGGTAAACGCCGCGCCATAATCGCGACAAATCCGACGAAACGCGGCATCGGCCACGCCTGCCATCGGCGCGAGTGCCGCTTTGCCGGTAATTTCCACCGAACCGATAACCATCCCGTTGCTCACCTGCCTTTGCACATCAGTGTATCATAAAACACGACCGCGGTCAACCGTTACCGGCGAGAAACGCGGTAATACCGTTGGCCACTCCCAACGCAAACAGTTGCGGTGAGTTTGCCATCAGTGCGGCATCACCGGGATTGGTGATGAATCCCAACTCCACCAACACCGCCGGCATCCGCGTGCGGCGCAGTACATACAAATTGGTGCGCGGCGTGACACCGCGATTGCGTAAACCGGTTGCCTCTGACAAGTACCGTTCAATCGACGCTGCCAAAGCACCGGCGGTGGAATCCACCCGATACACCAACGCCTCCGTACCGGACGCCGCGGGGTCGGTGGACGCATTGGCGTGCAGACTGATAAAATAATCCGCCTCCCACGCGTTTGCCTCGTTGACACGCGCCGCCAACGACGAGGCGTTGGACGTGCCGAGTTGTGTATCGGCAGTGGGACGTGACAGACGCACGTCATACCCCTCTGCACGCAAAATACCGGCGAGTTCCTGCCCGATGCGGAACACCAAATCTTGTTCGCGATACCCGTTTCCCTCCGCACCGGCGTTGGGATTTTGCGGATTGTGTCCTTGGTCGATATAAATTTTTGTCGCCATACACCGCACCTCCTCGCTGACAGTGTATGCGGCACAATCGCACGGTGTGACAGTGGCCGTTACCCCAAATCGGTTTTTATTTTGGTGGTGGAAATTTCGGGGGTGCGCGGCAAATAGATGACCGAGCACCCTTCTTCGCGCAGGAAATCAAAGTGCCCTGCCCAATCGTCACCCATCACCACGGTGTCGATGCTGTAGGTGTGCACATCGGTACGTTTTTGTTCCCAGTTTTCTTCGGGAATGACCAAATCCACATACCGCACCGCCTCCAATAATGCCCGTCGTTGTTCAAAGGAGAAATAACAGGATTTTTGTTTGGCATCGCGATTGAATTCATCGGTGGACAACGCCACAATGAGATAATCGCCCAAGGCTTTGGCGCGCCTGAGCAAATGAATATGCCCGTAGTGTAGCAAATCGAACGTACCGTACGTGATAACGCGTTTCATTGTCCAACTCCTTTCATTTCCGCAACGCACGCAGTTTTTGCCACAGTTCCCGCCGTTTCACGACGGCAACCACAAGCAACGCCCCGACCACAACATACCGCACCGCGGCATAGGGGTACAACGCCGTACACCCCAGACACCCACCCACCGTCGCCACCGCGGCAATGCCGAGGTGGCGCAGGGAATACACGGCATCGGGGGTGCTTTTGCGGTAGCCGGAACGGTGTAGCCACACCAGCACCAACGTAGAAATCAGCGTGGTATAGGCGGCGCCGAGTAGGTGCCATCGTGGAATCAACAAAACGTTGAGCAGCAAGTTCACCAGCATCGCTATGACGGTGGCGACGGTGATTCGTCCGGAGCGTTTGTAAAAGAACTCCACGTTGGCAAACACCGTATACAACGCCGAAAGCCAAGCGGTTACCACCAACGGCGGCACCGCGGTCAGCGTATCGGCATAGGTCGGCGGTGCCAATAACCGCAACACTTCGGGCGCCGTCAAACACACACCGACACACACCGCGCCGAACCCGACCATCAGCACGGTGACGGTGCGACGTAAGGCATCGTAGGTGCGTTGTGTCAACCGCGTAAAGGTGTACGGCACCAACGAAGCATTGACGGCATTCCAGATAACCGAGAGGATAGTCCCAAAATTGCCAACCACCGCATACTTGCCGGCCAGTGAGGAAGACACCAACGACGAAAGAAGGATACGGTCGGCGCTGGACATCACGTGTTGGGCGAGATAGTGGGGCAACAGCGGCAAGGCAAACCGTAAGGTGCGTCGCCAGTCGCCGACCGCCGCTGTGCGTCCGCGCAACCAGATGCGGATATATAACGGCACCACAAACACAAAGGATGCGAGTTCACTCAACCACAATTTGACAGCGGCTTTGTGCGGTGTCGGCAGGTACAACACCCCCAGCACCGCGACGGCTTGCGAGAGCAGTGCCGACAACACCGTTACCGTTACCGCGGCACGATAACGGTGTTCGTATTTTTGCCGCATTAGCCAAAACACTTGTGCCGGCGACAGCAAAAAGTGTAAGAACATCAGCCATAAGAGCGTATTCGGCAGCAAAAACGCATCACCGAATACGATTTTGCCGACCATCAACACCGCAAACACCACCACCGTTGCGAGGTTGCACAGCAGCAGGGTGGAGGAAAGATACGCATCCCGATGGCCGGTATGGTCGTTGAGTCCCACATAAAACACACCGGCAGAGGTCAGCCCCAACAACGCAAACACATCCAGAATGGACACCCACGACGTGTACGTGGCGAGCACACCATACTGGTCGGTAGTCATTAATCGCGTAAACAGCGGCGTGGTCAGCAGACCAATGCCTTTGAGGAGAAACGACGACAAAATAAACGCCAGCGAAGCACGCACCGCCGCCGGTAGGGCGCACCATCGTCGCCAAGGGGTTATCATACGCATCACATCGCTTCCAAAATATACCGTGCCGCGCGCTCGGCGGCGCCCCTATCGTCTACCGTACCGAGCGTGTGCAGCAGCCGGCGTACGCCGGCTGCTGCACACGC
>JAZSOY010000155.1:0-2072 GCA_045537155.1 Acutalibacteraceae bacterium | reverse complement strand
GACACCTGTATGGTGGATATGGCCAAGTTCTTCTTGGAGTTCACCGTTGACGAGTCCTGCGGTAAATGTACACCGTGCCGTATCGGTACCAAGCGTCTGCTTGAAAAGTTGGAAAAAATCACCGAAGGAAAAGGTACACTGGAAGACATTGACGAATTGGAAGACCTCTGCAACTACATTAAGCAGAATTCACTGTGCGGCTTAGGTCAGACAGCCCCCAACCCGGTGCTCTCCACCTTGCGTTTCTTCCGTGATGAGTATGTGGCTCACGTGGTGGACAAGAAATGCCCTGCGGGTGTCTGTAAATCGCTGATGCATTACGAAATCATCGCTGACAAGTGCAAAGGATGTACCGCTTGTGCACGCAAATGTCCGGTCGGTGCCATCCAAGGCGCTGTCAAGGAACCGCACGTCATTGACGCTGAGAAGTGCATCAAGTGCGGCGTGTGTATGGATACGTGTAAATTTGGTGCTATTGTGAAGAAATAAGGAAGGAGATGCCAACAATGGATATGGTTAATGTCAAAATCAACGGCATCGCCGTTAGTGTTCCGAAGGGCTCGACCATTTTGGAAGCGGCCCGTGCCGCCGGTGTGGAAATCCCCACGCTGTGCTATCTCAAAGAAATCAATGAAATCGGTGCCTGCCGTATTTGTATGGTAGAAGCCACCGGTGCGCGTGGTTTGGTGACGGCTTGCGTCTACCCCGTAGCCGAGGGCATGGAAGTGCAGACCAACACCGCGCGCGTACAAAAAGCACGCAAAACCACATTGGAAATGATTTTGTCGACTCACGACAAAAAATGCTTGTCCTGCGTGCGTTCCGGCGATTGCGAATTGCAGAAAATGTGCCGCGACTACGGAGTAGAAGACAGCGGTAAGTACGACGGTGCGAAACCGGTGTATGAACTGGATACCTCGGCCGCGCATCTGGTGCGTGACAACAACAAATGTATCCTCTGCCGCCGTTGCGTCGCTGCTTGCCAACAACAATTTGTATCGGTTATCGGCGCCAATGACCGTGGTATTGATACCCACATTGCCTGTGCGTTTGAGAAACCGCTTGCCGATGTTCCCTGCGTATCCTGCGGTCAGTGCGTTGTCGCTTGCCCGACCGGTGCGTTGACGGATAACGACAGCACGGCCGATGTTTGGGCAGCGTTGGCGGATGAGAAAAAATACGTCGTCGTGTCGACGGCTCCGTCCATCCGTGCAACCTTGGGTGAAGCGTTTGGTATGCCGATTGGCACCAACGTGGAAGGCAAAATGGTTGCTGCCCTGCGCCGTCTGGGCTTTGACAAGGTGTTCGACACCAACTTTGGTGCTGACCTCACCATTATGGAAGAGGCGCATGAGTTCGTGGAGCGTGTGCAGAATAAGGGTGTTCTGCCGATGATTACGTCTTGCTCGCCCGGTTGGGTCAAATTTGCCGAGTACTATTATCCGGACCAACTCGACCATCTGTCCTCCTGCAAATCACCTCAACAGATGACGGGTGCGGTGATTAAGACCTACTATGCTCAAAAGATGGGTATCGATGCCAAGGATATCTACCACGTTTCGGTAATGCCTTGCACTGCCAAGAAATTCGAAATCGGCCGTGACGACCAGAATGCCGCCGGCGTGGCCGATGTGGACGCGGTGATTACCACTCGCGAATTGGCGCGTATGATTGAGCGTGCCGGCTTGAAGTTTGACTTGTTGCCGAACGAAGAATTCGATTCGCCGTTGGGCGAAGATACCGGTGCTGCCGTGATTTTCGGTGCAACGGGCGGCGTTATGGAAGCGGCTCTGCGTACTGCCAACGACTGGTTGACCGGCGAAGACAACAAAGCGGTGGATTTCACCGAAGTACGTGGTATGGATGGCTTGAAAGAAGCTACCTACACCATCGCCGGTATGGAAATCAAAGTGGCAGTTGCCAGCGGTATTGCCAGCGCAAACTATGTGATGAATATGATTCAAAGCGGTACCGCACCGTGGCATTTTGTGGAAATTATGTGCTGCCCCGGCGGTTGTATCAACGGCGGCGGTCAGCCGATTCAACCTGCTTCGGTGCGTAACTTCACCGAT
>JAZSOY010000235.1:0-7852 GCA_045537155.1 Acutalibacteraceae bacterium | reverse complement strand
GCCCCACACATCGATGCACCAATCAAAGCCACGCGCAAACTTATTGCGGTGGTAGGCAATATCGGCCGCAAAATACGTGGGGTTGCCATTCGCACGTACCAAGACTTCGTCTTTGATTCCTTCTTCCACGCCGTCGCGGTTGGTATGTTTTTTGCCTTGGTACTTTTCTCCGTATGTGCCGGCACGATACCACAACGCTCCATCCTTTTCGTAAGTCAAGCCGCGCTCGGTCAACAGCGCAATGGTATCTGCCAACTCACCGTTTTCGTGCAAGGTTGATTCTGTAAACCAACGGTCATATGTGATACGATATTTCGCCATATCACATTTCATTTTTTCAATGTTCAGCGGCAAAGCATACGCCACCAACGCATCGCGCCGTTCACGTTCTGCGGCATCCACATAACGGTCACCGTACAACGCAGCGAAATTCTTGGCATGCTCGCGAATATCGTCGCCGTGGTAAGCATCTTCCGGCATCACGATGGCATCTTCTCCACGGTACAGTTGCAGATAGCGCACCTCCAACGAGAGGGCAAATTTTTCAATTTGGTTACCGGCATCGTTGATATAAAATTCGCGCCACACCTCATAGCCGGCGGCTTCCAACACCGCCGCCAGACAATCGCCCAGTGCACCGCCTCGCGCATTACCCATATGCATCGGACCGGTCGGATTCGCCGACACAAATTCAACCATGACTTTCTGTCCTGCACCGTAATCGCTACGGCCATAGGTATCCCCTTGTTCCAACACCGCCGACACCGCATCCGCATAATAACTCGGCGCCAGAAAGAAATTCAAAAAGCCCGGTCCGGCAACCTCTGCGCGTTCCAGATACGTATCATTCAAACACAGGTGTGCCAACAGACAATCCGCAATTTGACGCGGTGCTTTACGAAAGGTACGTGCCGACACCATCGCCACATTAGCAGCTAAGTCGCCATGCGTCCGGTCAGCAGGGACCTCTATCGTATACGCCGGCAACGGCTCGTCCGGCAATTCACCGGCGGCTACCGCCTGGTGTAACGCCGCCTGCAACACCTCGCGCAGTTGTTGTTCGGTTTGGTTTACAATGGTGTTCATTCAGACACTTCCTCCACCAAAAATTCAGCAGTACACGACAACGGTTCAGCAGCACCCGTTTCCATGGCATACGCGATAAATAGCCGCCCGCCATCAACACGCCACTCGTTTTCCAATCGTTGACACTGTGTATGTAACGACAACGAGCCGTATGGTGTGTCATAGGAACACAAGCACCGCTGTCCCGGTACAAACAACAAGCGTGAACGAAATTCGCCACAGCGCTCTATTGTCACGCGTGCCGGCATCGCTGTCACACAAACAGTCGCACCGGCGGACTCCTCGCACGGGGGTTCTGTATACCGCAGCTGAATGGTATTACCCTCCGCGCTCAAACAACCGATGGCTGTCGTTTCCGTCGTTGTCATATCCCCATCTTGTTGTTGGGCCGTTGTCAGCTGTACGCGAACCTGCCGCATATTGCCACCTCAATTTCTGTTTCGATTGTAGCACAAGCCGAGGCCGATTACAACCTTTTCTTGTCTAAAACATTCGATTTTTCTGCCACAAAGAAATGCCCACAATCCGTAACGATTGTGGGCTGTTAGACTCCTATATCGCGGCGGTCACCACACCGGCTGCACCGTTATCAGCCGCGGCACTGCGCCGTAATGCGGCACAACTCCTGCCATTTGCTTTCCATATCTTTGACCAACTGAATTTGTGTATGTGTTCGCACCAAATTGTGGTCAGATGAGGTGGTTTTGAAATACGTATCGCCATTTAGATAATCTGTCAAAAACCGTACCGCCAACTCCAATGTCATCACTTTGACGCTGTCGAGCAATAAGTTTTCCTCGTTAGCATGCAACAAGCCGTCGGTTCCTTTGAGAAAACCGCGCGTGAACTGTTCATACAGTGCGGTGTCGAGAGAAACCTTCGACAAATCACGCTCGTCCTCTCTCGCCGTAGAAGCACCGTAACGCACCGCATCACCGAAATCAAACAACACCGTACCGGGCATCACCGTATCCAAGTCAATCACACAAACCGCCCGCTGTGTTTCCGTATCAAACAAAATGTTGTTGATTTTGGTATCATTATGTGTCACGCGCCACGGCAAGGTACCGCTGTTCAGGCCGTCCATCAGCACATTACAGTCCTGCTCACGCTCCAGCAAGAATCGCAATTCCTCTTTCACATTCGCACAGCGACCGGCAACATCCGCTGCCACAGCCTGCCGCAAATCGGCATACCGCGACGGGGTATTGTGAAACCGCGGGATAATTTCCGATAGCGATTCTGCCGGAAAATCCGCTAACCATGCCTGAAATTCACCAAACGAATAGCCGGCCTCATAAAACTGTTCCGGCTGTTGTACCATATCGTATGCCACCGTGTTATTGACATACTCATACGCACGCCAAAAATGATGTTTGTCGGTGTAATAGTATGGATACCCATCTGCGCTCCGTAAAAAAGACAAAACACGCCGGTCATAAGAACCGGTGCGCTCCAGCAGTTTTTCTTTAATGTGTTCGGTTACGCTCAAAATGTTGGCCATAACCTCTTCCGGTTTCTTGAAAACAAAGGTGTTGATACATTGGAAAATATATTCTCGAGCCCCATCCGGTGTACCCATTGTCACTAAAAATGTTCGGTTAATGTTGCCGGAGTGTATTTCGCGTTGGTCAAGTACCGGACCTGTCAGTCCGAAATGAGCTGCAACAGGCTGAAACTCCATGTCATCCCTCTCCCAAAAGTAATCGAATCACGACACTGTGGACATATTATATAGGAAATATTTCCATTTGTCAAGTCGGCCACAAAACCGTCGGCAAAAGTACGGGAGGAACGGCCAAGGCTGTTCCTCCCGAGAATGCGTTATTTATTCTTTGTAACCCAGTGTGCCGTTGGCGGACGCGGTAAGGTACGCGTTGATAAATCCGTCGATGTCGCCGTCCATCACGGCATTAATATTGCCCATTTCATAACCGGTTCGATGGTCTTTTGCCAAAGTGTACGGCATAAAGACATACGACCGAATTTGGCTGCCCCACGCAATTTGCGCCTGCGCACCTTTGATATCTTCAATGCGGTCTAAATGTTCACGCTCTTTGATTTCCATCAACTTGGCTTTCAACATATTCATCGCCGTGTCACGGTTTTGAAACTGACTGCGCTCGGTTTGACACGCGACCACAATACCCGTAGGAATATGCGTCAAGCGTACCGCAGACGACGTCTTATTGATGTGCTGACCGCCGGCACCACTGGACCGGAACACATCCATTTTAATGTCTTCCGGACGAATATCGATTTGGATACTGTCATCCAGTTCCGGCAACACTTCTAATGCGGCAAACGAGGTATGCCGCCTACCGGCCGCATCGAACGGTGATACGCGCACCAAACGGTGTACACCGGCTTCCCCTTTCAAATATCCGTACGCGTTTTCACCCTCGACATGAATGCTGGCACTCTTAAGTCCGGCTTCGTCGCCATCCAGATAATCTAAAATACGATAGGAGAACCCACGCTTTTCCGCCCAATGGGTATACATACGATACAACATTTCCGCCCAATCTTGTGCTTCCGTACCACCGGAACCAGCATGGAAGGTCAAAATGGCATTGTTCTTGTCGTATTCACCGGTCAACAGTGTCGCCAAACGCTGCGATTCCAGTTCCGTCTCCGTATGCTCCACGCCTTCGCGACATTCCTCCAACAAGGACAAATCCTCCGCCTCGTCAGCCAGTTCAATCAAGGTAAGAGTATCGTGATACGATGATACTAACCGCTCATACCGTTCAATGCCGTCCTTCAACGCAGCGGCACGCTGTGTCACCTTTTGGGCAGTATCCATATTGTCCCAAAAGCCGGGCGCCGCGGCACGCATATCCAATTCTTCCAGTTCTTTTTTCATGGCGGCCAGCCCGATACCCTCGGACAGGGCCTCGATATTCGGCAGATGATTTTCCAACCGGAGTCGCAATTCTTCAAACTGAAGCATAGTCACAATCCTTTCCGTCGTGGACGGTTATTGCCATTATTATATGCTACTTACCCGTTGCGGTCAAGAAATTTTTTCAAAAAAGGGTTGACGCGTGCTAACAAGGTTGCTATAATATTATGGCGCTTTTCTGCGAGAAAAGCCGTAATCCTTGCCCTTTCGTAGTGGGAGGGCCATAGACCAAGAGGAGGTGCAACAATGCCCACAGTAAAAGGTTCTTACGAAGCCGTCTTCATTTTCTCCATGAATTTGGGAGAAGAAGGCGTCCCCGCGATGGTGGAAAAGTTTAAGACTTTAATCGCGGACAATTCCGAAATCGGCGAAGTTGACGAATGGGGGAAACGTCGTTTGGCGTACCCGATTGACGACGAAACCGAAGGTTATTATGTGCTGTACAACTTTGTCAGCGGTCCGGAATTCCCGGCTGAACTGGAACGTATCAGCGGAATTACCGAAGGCGTTCTGCGGTCGATGGTCGTCCGCAAGGACAAGTAAGGAGGCGGCATCATGAACGTTGTATGCCTATTAGGTCGCCTTACGGTGACCCCCGAACTCAAGACCACCCAGAACGGTGTGTCGGTCACTAGTTTCTCAGTGGCTGTCGACCGTACCTACCAGCCGAAAGGCGCAGAGCGCCAGACGGACTTCATCAACTGCGTAGCGTGGCGGAACACGGCAGACTTTATCTGCCGCTATTTCCAAAAAGGGCAGCGCATTGCTTTGCAAGGTTCTTTGCAGAGCCGGTCGTATACCGATAAAACCGGTAACAACCGTACCGTGTTTGAAGTCGTCATTGACAACGCATTCTTTGCTGAGTCTAAGGGAACTTCGGCACCCCGTACCGATTCTCAAACCGCACCGGCCTATACGGAACCGGCTCCGGCATTTTCCACGGCTGCTGCCGGCGATTTTGAGGAAATCGTTGGTGACGACGATTTGCCGTTCTGAGAATCACAACACTAATTAAAGGAGGTTTGCCTCATGGCTGACAAAGTCGAAAAGAACGAACGGTTCGAGCGTCCGCGTGGCGCACGGAAAGGCCGTCGTAAGGTCTGCAGTTTCTGCGTTGACCGTGTAGAGAGCATCGATTATAAGGACGTCGCGCGTCTGCGCCGTTACGTTTCGGAGCGTGCAAAAATTCTGCCCCGCCGCGTAACCGGTACCTGCGCTCGTCACCAGCGCGAACTGACTGTCGCTATCAAGCGTGCCCGTCAGATTGCTCTGATGCCTTTCGTAAGTGATTAATTTCAAACAAAGCAACCCCGTTCACCTGTGCGGTGAACGGGGTTTTGTTATGCGTAAAACAATTATCGGCGGAGTGACAACGCTCCGGCACAATTTTCAACGACGACCGTATCCATACAGGCGGCTTCTTCCCCATCCAGAGACCAAGGGGGTGCTCCCTCCACAGTAAATGCCACACGCCTTGTCTTGAAAAATTCAAATAACTTCTTGTCAAACACGCCGGTATTCAAGGAGTTCAGCAATTTCCCCATATCCGAAGCGCTCTTCGGCGGACGCACCAAAATGACTTCAAAGAGGCCGTCACTCATATCCACTAACTCGGGCTTAAGTTTCACCAACCCTGCCACCGACGTGGAATTGCAGACGGCACCAAACAAAAACTCACCGGTCACAGACCGTTCCTCACATTCCACCTTAACCCGATACGGTCGAATGGTGGAAAATTCTTTGGCGCCCTCCAAAATATAGGCAAAATGCCCGAGCGCGTTCTTCATTTCCTGCGGTGCTTTATACGACGCCGCCGTAAACGCACCAAACGAGGCAATATATGAAAAATACCGCGTTCCATTAAACAACCCCACATCCAACAGCGTATCCTTCCCCTGTAGAATGGCCGTAACCGCGTCCGATGCACGGCCGGGCAACCGCAAACTGTTGGCAAAATCGTTGGTACTTCCCTCCGGGACATATCCCAACGGTACTCGCACACCACAGGTGAGTAACCCGTTGATAACTTCCCCCAAGGTGCCGTCACCACCGCAACAAACGACCAAATCGTGCTCAGGAGCGAGTTCACGTGCCACCTGCTCGGCTTCGCCGCGTCCGGCGGTGATGTACACCGTCACACGCGCACCGGCGCGGCAAAATCCCTCTGTCAACGGGTATACCGCCCGTTTCCCCTGCATTTTTCCTGCGGCTGGGTTCACAATCAACAAAATACGTTGCGTCATGGATGTGCCACCTCCCATTCACCGCCATCCACATTGTCACTGCGGATGAGTAAATCCGACAAATAATACATCGTATGCGCGATGGCAACTTCCTCCTCCGGTAACGTGCCGTGCACCGTACCGTCATCCATCACGGCAAAGTTGCGATTGGTGGCGAATAGGTTGCGTCCGAACAGCACCGTATCGGCGCGTGTATCCTCAACGCCCAACATATCCAGCAAGGTCGGTAACATATCCATTTGACTGCCGACCGTTTCTACCACGTGGGGGTCAAGAATCTCCTTGCTGTGCACCAGCATCGGCAGAGTATAGGTTTCCTCATCATCCAGAAACCACGATTCCCGCGCATCCTCGCTCAAATCGTCTACCCAGTGCGGATAATACTTGTGCACACCTCCGTGGTCACCCACCACCACTACCAACGTGTTATCCAGTACACCGCGCGCCTCCAACCCTTCGAGAAAGACGCCGAGTTGTCGGTCGGTATAATGAATGGCTTGCAAATACGCCCCCATGGGATTGCTTGCCAGTTCCTCCCCCATCGTCAACCCGTCAAAATCCTCCGGAACGATACAAGGAATATGCGAGGAACAGGTGACGACATGTGCATAGAACGGTTGGGAAAGCGGTTGTGCTTCCCATTTGTTCAGCGTTTGCCGGATAAAACTCTCGTCGGACAAATATCCATTGAGATAGTCGTCCTGCTCGTAATCCATCACCACATTGTCCATACCCAAGCCGTCTTTCAGCATGGTTTCATAATCCCAAATGGCATTGGTGGCGCCGTGGAAATAATAACTTTCGTAGTTGCCGTGTTGTTTTAACAAGAGCGGCAACGACACATACCGATTATTTGGCCATGAACCGAACGCGTAACTTTTATTCGTCGGCAACAAACCGGTCATAAATAAAAAGTCGCAATCGGCACTGTTGCCGCTTTTTACCTGCTCATACAAGTTCGTAAAACTATATCCACTTGCCATTAAGCGATTGAGTGTCGGGGTGATTTCTTGACCATCCAACGTGTTTCCCAACACAAAACTTTCCAAGGATTCAAATTGAATTACCAATAGGTTTTTGCCGGCAAACTGACCGGTATGGGTGCTTACTCCTTGGTCGGCTTGGTGCCATTCGCGGAAGATTTGCCAAACTTCCTCATCCTCCACGCTCACCGAGGCGGTGATAATCTTTCCGGTGGCTGCCGCCACTATATCCATCGCGTGGAAACCAAGGAAAGACACATATTGCGATTGCTGCAAGGTGTCGGAAGTCACAAACAACCGACGATACGCATCGCGACACAGTCCCAACGCATTCAGTAACGGTAATACTGTCAACAACACCGCCGACAACACGGCTACCAGCGCCGTACGGCGCACGCGGTGCATCCCCGTTGAGGGCGTCCATCCGCGCCGCTTACAGACCAACAACAGCACGGCCCATATCAAAAAGTCTGCCACAAACAGAACATCCCACCACGTAAACAACGTCGGTAAAATGGTGGAAATCGTATCTTGTCCGGTCGAGGTTTGCAACATAGGTAACATCACCACCGACGGCAATACGTTGTAGGCGCGCAAATACACCACATCAATCACCGAAATCACCGTCAACACGC
>JAZSOY010000163.1:0-4487 GCA_045537155.1 Acutalibacteraceae bacterium | reverse complement strand
CACCTGCGGTTTCACGCACAACACCACATAGCGGCAGTGTTGTGCCACCATCCCATTGTCCCCGACGGTCGCACCGCATTTTGCGGCCAGTGCTTGCGCTTTCGCCGTATCGTGGTCGGCCAACATCACGCGTGCGCCGCTTTTGCAAGCGGACGCCGCCAGTGCACCGCCCATATTTCCGGTTCCGATAAATCCGGCTGTATACGATTGCATATCCTCACTCCTAACGAATGTGTCCGTTGCCACGGACAACGTATTTGTAGGTCGTCAACGCCGGCAAACCCATCGGTCCGCGTGCGTGTAATTTTTGTGTGGAAATCCCGATTTCGCAACCCAAACCGAATTCACCACCATCGGTGAAACGCGTGGAGGCATTGACATAGACTGCCGCGCTGTCCACGGCGGCGGTAAAGAGGTTGGCCGTCGCGGCATCCTCGGTCACAATGCCATCGCTGTGACCGGTGGAATGGGTAGCAATGTGCGCCAAAGCCGCGTCAATGTCGTCTACCACGCCCACTGCCAAGACGTAATCTAAAAATTCCGTATCAAAATCCGCATCCGTTGCCGGTGTTCCGTCAATGTACGCGGCGGCGCGCTCATCCAGTCGCAGTTCGACCGGCTGTGTACGCTGTGTCACCAAGCGCTCATACAACCGCGGTAACCACGCGGCCGCCACCGCACGATGCACTAAACACACCTCGGCGGCGTTACACACCGACGGACGGCTGGTTTTGGCATTTTCGACAATATCCAAGGCTTTGTCAAAATCCGCCGCCGCATCCACATAAATATGGCAGATGCCGGTACCCGTTTCAATGCACGGCACTGTCGCGTTTTCCACGCAAGCACGAATCAATCCGGCACCGCCACGCGGAATCAGTAAATCGACCAATCCCACCGCGGTCATCAGTTCGTTGGCACTCGCACGAGACGTATCCTGCACCAGTTGAATCATATCCTCGCAAATACCGCAACGACGCAACCCGTCACGCAACGCCTCGGCAATGGCAAGCGACGAGCGAAACGCCTCTTTGCCGCCACGCAAGACACACACATTGCCGCTTTTGAACGCGAGCACCGCGGCATCCGAGGTAACATTGGGGCGACTTTCGTAAATCATCGCTGTCACACCGATGGGAACGCTGATTTTTTCAATATGTAGCCCATCTTCACGGTCAATGCGTTCCAACACACGCCCCACCGGGTCGGGCAATGCCGCCACTTGACGGATACCCTCCGCCATACCGGTGATGCGTTCCGGATTGAGTGCCAAGCGGTCCAACATCACCGACGACAACGAGGAACGTGCCGCCTCCAAATCGGCGGCGTTAGCGGTTAAAATCTCATCGGTATGTGCTACCAACGACACCGCCATCGCTTCCAGTGCCTCGTTTTTTTGCTGTGTGGTCAACCGCGCAGCATCCCGACAAGCGGCTTTGGCTGCTAGTAAGATTTCTTGTGTGGTCATACGGCTCGTCCCCTTCCGCAAAACCGCGTACCGACCGGTTCGCCTTCCACGATGCGATACAGCACCTCCGGTTGTGCACCGTTGGCAATCACCATATCAATTCCCTCGGCCACCACCAGTTGTGCGGCGTGCAATTTGGTCTCCATACCGCCGGTGCCTAGCTTGGAACCGACACCGCCTGCCAACGCCAACACCTCATCGGTCAGCGCCTCAACCAACGGTATCAGCCGCGCATCCGGATGGGTATGGGGGTCGGCGTCGTACAATCCGTCGATATCCGATAACAGTATCAGCAAATCCGCGTTGGCGTTGACCGCCACGATGGCACCGAGTGTGTCGTTGTCCCCGATGCTGATTTCTTCCGTGGCCACGGTGTCGTTTTCGTTGATAATCGGCAACGCACCCAATTCCAACAACCGGAACAGCGTGCGGTGGAAATTCTGACGACGCTCCTCGTCCCGTAAATCCGCACCGGTCAACAGCATTTGTGCCACGGTGTGATGATACTCGGAAAACAATTTATCATACGTATACATCAATTCGCACTGGCCGACAGCGGCGGCCGCCTGCTTGGTCGCCATATCGGTGGGACGCATTTTGGGCGACAATTTTCCCACACCCATACCGATAGCACCCGACGACACCAAAATCACTTCGTGTCCGGCGTTTTTCAAATCACTCATTACTTTGCACAACAATTCCACACGGCGGATGTTGAGTTGTCCCGTCGTGTGTGCCAAGGTGGATGTACCGACTTTAATCACAATGCGCATGGTAAACGCTCCTTTAACCGATATGGTAGGCGTAATGTATCTTATTGATTTGGAACGCGATTTCGTGGAATATCTCAATCGACGAGGCGGTAAACGGTTCCAGCGAAGTCGCAATCGACAACACAAACGGATGTTCCGCATACACGATAGCGCCGTCGTGGAACGCGTTTTCAATATTCAGCGTATCGCCGTATTTGTGAGCGACATCGTGGTACAAATCGACCACATGGGCACTCTCGCCGTCCACGATGGTATCCGCACCCGTGTCACCGTACAGTACGTTCTTATCGGAGAAGGCATCGGTAAGTTGACGTTCCTCCGACGTAGACATCATCCACTGCTTCAGGCGCAACGCATTGTCGCTACCCGCGTTGATGTACTTTGCGATATCTGCCATATACAATCCAATATCCCGCGCCGACAGATACCCGAACCGCGGCCGTGGGTAGGTCAGCACACAGTTGCTGTTCGCATTGGCGGTGATGCCCAGCGACGTCGCATACGCGTTGAATCCTTGAAACCCGAACCGTTTATTCAACATATAGTAAGCGGTATTGTCGCTGTAGCGAACAGCGTACTCCATCAACTGCTCCACCGTAAACGCCGTGCCGGCGGGTTCTTTATCCACCACGCCGGAACCGCCTTGCTTGTCCGATGCGAGCATCGTGAGTGTTTCCGAACCATCCACACCGGTGGACAACAGATACTTGACATACGGCGCTTTAATGACGCTCGCTGCCTGATACGCGCGGTCGGCACGGTATTCAAGCTCATACCCGCTTTCCAAATCAATGTAATAAAACGAGATTGCCCCATTGCTTCGCCGGCACACATCGACCAACTGCGCCAGCGAGTCCTTTGCCATCGCATCGGTTAACGGCATATTCACCAGTATCTCCCCCGCGTTCGCCACGGAACTGGTCTGGGCCGGCATCTTGGTGGTGGTCGTCGTAGCCACTGTGGTTGTGGTGGCAACCGTCGTTGTCGTATCGGTTTGACCGGACGGCGTACGTTTACCGCCGAACAACCCCAACAACATCGCTACCAAAATCAGCGTCAATGTGCAAGCAAGTGCCACTAATTTCTTCACTAAAAACGCCCTCTTTCCGAAAGAAACAATCCACGCCGCCGTGTGTTTCAGGTTCGCTTTTTAGGCGATTTTTCTTGAATCGCCCACCCTTTCGATAGAAAAATTAAATTTTATTAAAAAATATATAAAAAAACCTGCCAATTCTCAAAAATTCATTGACAAAGGCAGTTAAATCTTGTATTATAGTATACTGCACAACCATTGGAGAACTCGAAAATATATGAATACTATAGCATATTTCACCGGAAAATGCAAGTGTTTTTTCGACATTCCCGCAATGGCATATTCGGTGCCGGTCGGCACCGCGGAATAAAGAATAGGAGTGATGGAAGCCTATGGTCAATATCAAACCGGTACAGCTGGGTAAGACCACCCGTATGAGCTTCGCAAAAATCAATGAAGTGTTGGATATGCCCAACCTCATTGAAATTCAAAGAAATTCATATGAGTGGTTCTTAAACGAAGGTCTGAAGGATGTCTTTAATGACACCACTACCATCACCGATTACACCGGCAATCTGTCGCTGGAGTTTTTGGACTATCGTTTGGACGATACGCCCAAATACACTGTCGAGGAATGCAAGGAGCGTGACGTAACCTACGCCACTCCCCTGCGTGTTCGTGCGCGTCTTATTAATAAGGAAACAGGGGAAATTAAAGAGTCCGAAGTGTTTATGGGCGATTTCCCCTTGATGACAGACAGCGGTACGTTCGTCATTAACGGTGCCGAGCGTGTCATTGTTTCTCAGTTGGTGCGTTCTCCCGGTGTCTACTACGGAATGAGTTATGACAGTACCGGTAAGAAGTTGTTTACCTCCACCGTCATCCCCAATCGCGGTGCTTGGTTGGAGTATGAGACAGATTCCTCCGATGTGTTCTATGTTCGTATTGATAAGAACCGCAAAATCCCGATTACCGTGTTGGTACGTGCGTTGGGCTTGGGTTCCGATGCCGAACTGTTAGACTTCTTCGGTGAAGACGAACGTATTCTCGCCACCATCGAAAAGGATATGACGAAAAACACCGAGGAAGCCTTGTTGGAAGTATACCGCAAGTTGCGTCCCGGCGAGCCGTTGACGTTGGAAAACTCTCAACAGCACCTGGAAAATCTGTTCTTTGACCCCCGTCGCTACGATTTGTCGCGCGTGGGCCGCTA
>JAZSOY010000236.1:0-1970 GCA_045537155.1 Acutalibacteraceae bacterium | reverse complement strand
AGACCATTGTGCGGTTGCGCAGCGGCGGAAAGTTGTATTCCGGTCGCGGTATTTCTACCGATATTGTGTGCGCGGGTATCCATGCGTACCTGAGCGCCTTAAATAAAATTGTGTATGAGGAGGAGGAAGTATGAATCTCTCCTTTTCCACCCGCGGTTGGTCCGACCTGAGTTGGGATGAGACCGTGGCTGTGGCCACCGATATGGGCTTCGGTGGTATTGAAGTGTATAATTTGCCGAAACAGGAACCGATGATAGACCGTAGCGGCCCGTTCCATAAGTACCAAGCCGCCGCTACGGTACGGCAACTCAAAGAAAAGAACCTGTCAATTCCGTGTTTCGATACGTCGTGCGATATTTCAAGCGAGCCAAACTGCCTCACGTATCTGCAGACGTTACTGGAAGTCGCGCGCAACGCTCGTGTTCCGTATGTGGCGGCGGTGGCGCTGACGGATAACGAAGAGGCTGTTAAGGAAAATCTGACAAAACTCATCGTGGATGCTCGCGAAAAGGAAGTCACCATTTTAATCAAGACAAGCGGCATTTATGCCGACACGGCGCGGTTGCGCAAACTGCTTGACGAATTTGCCTGCGATGAATTGGCTGTTCTGTGGGACGTGCATCATCCGTATCGCGATTTCGGCGAAAAGGCGGATACCACCATTAAAAATTTGGGTGACTATGTGCGTCACGTTCACCTGCGCGATTCTAACGATGACGGTGAATATGATTTCATCGGTGAGGGTACCGCGCCCATTGTCGACTTTATGTTGGCGTTGTCGTCGGTCAACTACGACGGGTTTATCTCCCTGGAGTGGAAACCGGAGTGGCTCGAAGATGTGCAGGATATCGAAGTGATTTTCCCGTATTTTGTCAACTATATGAACCGCTTTGAAAACCCACGCGGTAAGAAAAAGAGTTTGTATTTCAATCACGATGGCACGGGACAATATGTGTGGAAAAAGGATGAACTTCTGGACCTGACCTTCTCACAAGTGCTCGACCGTATGGCTGAAGAGTTCCCCGACCAGTACGCGATTAAGTATACCACGTTGGACTACACCCGCACGTACAGCGAGTTCCGCGAGGATGTGGATACGTTTGCGCGCGCATTGGTGTCTCTGGGCGTGAAAGCAGGCAGCAAAGTCGCCGTTTGGGCAACCAACGTACCCGAATGGTATATTGCTTTCTGGGCGACCACCAAGATTGGCGCCGTTCTCGTCACTGTCAATACGGCCTACAAGATTCACGAAGCGGAATATTTGCTTCGCCAGTCCGATACGCACACCTTGGTTATGATTGAGAGCTGCCTTGATTCGGATTACAAGGGCATCATTACGGAACTGTGCCCCGAAATGGCGTCTACCAAACCGGGTGAGAGCTTGCATTGCAAGCGGTTGCCGTTCTTGCGCAATGTCATTACGGTGGGCTTTAAGTTGTCGGGGTGTCTCACTTTTGCCGAAGCGATGGCGCGTGCGCCGATGGTGAGTGCGGAGACTGTTGCTCAGATGGCAGCCGCCGTGCGGCCCGACGATGTGTGCAATATGCAGTATACGTCGGGTACCACGGGTTTTCCCAAAGGCGTTATGCTTACGCACTATAATGTGGTGAATAACGGCAAGTGTATCGGTGACCGTATGGGGCTGTCCACCGCTGACCGTATGATGATTCAGGTGCCGATGTTCCATTGTTTCGGTATGGTGCTGTCGATGACGTCCTCGCTGACGCACGGTGCTACCATTTGCCCGTTGCCGTATTTCTCGGCAAAGCAATCGCTCGCGTGCATCAACCAAGAAAAGATTACGTGCTTTAACGGCGTTCCTACCATGTTTATCGCTATGTTCAACCATCCGGACTATCGGAAAACGGACTTTTCCCATATGCGCACCGGCATTATGGCGGGTGCGGGTTGTCCGCCGGAGCTGATGCGCCGGGCGGCCCAGCCGGATGAGATGAATATGCGGGGAATCG
>JAZSOY010000099.1:0-7063 GCA_045537155.1 Acutalibacteraceae bacterium | reverse complement strand
GTGCTTCGGTGGCTGTTCTGGTGAAGTCATCCGGTCATTCGGTGATGTCGCATTTCCCCATGACGGGTGTTATCGGCTTGGATATGTATGAACGCACCGAGGACGGTGTAGAACAGTTTGTCGGTACGTTTGTACCGCCGGTGGATTGCAAAGAAGGTTTTGAAAGTCGGTTAAACCTGAAAGAACGTCGGATGCGTGAACTGACCATTCATATGCCGCTGTACGGCAATGTCCAAGAACTGCATATTGGGTTGGATGCAGATGCGGTGGTAACGGCACCGTCGGCGTATCGTTTTGAGAAACCCATTGTGTATTACGGTAGTTCCATTACACAGGGCGGGTGCGCTTCGCGCCCCGGCAATGCGTATCCCAATCGCATTTCGCAGCAATTACACTGTGACCATATCAATCTCGGCTTTTCGGGTAATGCCAAGGGCGAGCCGGCTATGGCGAACTACATTGCCTCGTTGGATATGGAACTGTTTGTGTTGGATTATGACCACAACGCCCCGAATAAGGAGCATCTGGCCGCGACACACAAACCGTTCTTTGATACCATTCGTGCGGCACATCCCACACTGCCGATTTTGATGCTGAGCGCTACCACACGGGAACGGTTCCTTACCAATCGTGATGAGCGTCGGGAAATTATTTTTCAGACCTATCAAGCAGCACGCGATGCCGGTGATACGAACGTCTATTTTATAGACGGTGCTACCATTTTTGATGATGCATTGGTCGGCGGCACGGTGGAAGGATGCCATCCGAACGACCTCGGATTTTACTTTATGGGCCGTGTTATCGGCCAGAAAATTGCCGACATTCTGGGCATCGAATAATCCGATAAAAAGAGCCTTTGTCACACGACAAAGGCTCTTTTGTTATGGTAACTATCTATTGGAAATGATTGTTACACCCCAAGTGGCGGTATGATTGGCTGTGAAAAACAATAAGACCTCATCGTTGTCAGGATACGGTTAAAAACGCCGCGAGGCACCGCCGCCGCCGAATCCGCCGCCTCCACCGCGAAACCCACCGCCGCCGAATCCGCCGCGTGGAAAAAAGCCACCGAAAAAGAATGGAAATATCGGCAATCCCCATCGTGCCGAGAAAATCGGTAACAACAGTAGTATCGCCAGCATAGCGATACCGCCGAAAAGTGAACCGCGCGTTTGTCGCGTGGCAACATCCTCCACCGGTGTATACGGAGAAGTTGGTTCTAATCCGTGTTCCAGATAAATCTCATTGACGAGTGCATCATACGTTTGCAACAAACCGGTGGAATAATCGCCGGCTGTAAATGCCTCCATCGCATAGGTGTCCAATAATAAACCGGTGTTGGCGTCGGTGAGCCGGCCCTCTAAGCCATACCCAACCTCAATGCGCACGGCGCGGTCACCCACGGAAAGTAATAATAACACACCGCTGTTTTCTTCCGCATCGCCGATACCCCAATTTCGTGCCAGCGTACGCGCATAGTCTTCCACGGCTTCACCATCGAGTGACTCGACAGTGACCAACACCGCTTGTGCCTTAGTCGCCTCAAATAATTTCACACCGGCGGCGTATACTTTGTCCTCGGCGGCAGCGTCTAACACACCGGCAAAATCATTCACAAAAAAGCGCGATGTCGGCGAGGGGACGGCAGCAACAACCGTAGCAACCGGTAATCCGACCAACAGCACCAAACACAGCATCCAGACGATGCGGCATCGTAACTTTTTCATTAGAATTCTACCGACGGCGGCTGTTCACTGCCCTCGGGGGCATCGTACAATGTTTTTTTCTCAAACCCGAACAGCATACCGATAAAGTTGGACGGGAATCGCCGCAACTTGGTATTGTAGGCTTGTACCGCATTATTGTAATCCACACGGGCGGTAGCAATGCGATTTTCAGCCCCCTCTAATTGGTCTTGTAAAGCCAGAAATTGACGACTTGCTTGCAGTTCCGGATAATTCTCCACCACCACTAACAAACGGCTTAAAGCGCTGTTCAAAGCGGCATTCGCTTGCCATTTATCCTCTGTACGCGTACTGCCTGCTAACTGAGCACGCGCTTCTGCCAAATCGGTATAAATCTCTTCCTCGTGTGCGGCATATCCCTTGACGGTGCTCACCAGATTGGGAATCAGGTCGGCACGCCGTGTCAACATGGTGTCGATGGTCGCCTCTTTGGACTCCACCGCCAATTCGGTTCTGACCAAACCATTGTATAATGAGATGCCGATAATCAGTAATACGACAATCACGGCGATAATGCCGCCGACTATCCATACCACCGGACGCACTTTTTTATTCATTGTTATCCCTCCAAAGATAGCATATACCAAAACGTCGTTGATATTGCACCGACAAAAATTAACAATCGTTTACAAAAAGAATCGTCTTACTTCGGCAAAAAAATACGGGTTTTGCCGCTATAATGGTAGAGAGGTGAGCGTCGTGCCGGTCATATACTTGGATGTGTTGGTGGTGTTGAACACCATTATCGATTACCTTTTGTTGTCGTTAACCGCCCGCTTAACGACACAACACACGCGCCGCTTTCGGCCGATACTGGCGGCGGTCGGCGGTGGTATCGCTTCTTGTCAAATTTTATGGGAGATACCGACCGTGGTATCGGTGCTGTTACATATTGTCACGGCAGCGGGAATGGCGTTTATCGCGTTTCCGTTGCATTCGTGGAAACAAACGGTGCGGTGTGTCGTGGTATTGTTCTGTCTGTCGGCATTGCTGTCGGGGGTTGTGAGTGCCTTGTGGTATCTTACGAACAGTGACGCGTTTATTACGCATAACGGTGTAATTTATTGCGATATTTCTCCCTTGATGTTGGTGGCATTTGCCTTGGTTGGGTATGGTACCATTGCCCTGTATGACCGGATTACACGGCATCGCGCACCGCAAGGTTTATCCTATACACTGACGTTGGAGGACGAGGGCGGCGTGTGTGAATGTCGTGCCTTGTACGATACCGGATTGCATCTGCGCGAACCGTTTTCCGGTATGCCGGTGATTGTGGTATGGCGTCGTGCTGTGACATCGATTTTACCGCCATCTTTTGCAGAGATACAAAACGGCTGCGGCGGCGTGGCAACCGCCGTTTCGCCGCGGTTACGGATGATACCGTATCACGCGGTAGGAGGAACCGGACTGTTACCGTCTTTTGTACCCCGTCGCGTGATTTTGCAGGTTGCCGGACAGCCACCGCGTGACATTACCGGTGTGTATGTGGCCCTGTTGGACGAGGCAGAACGCGGTGATTATACGGCTCTCATCGGTGGGGATGTGGTCGCATTGTGAGCAGAAAGAAGGAACAGAAGATGCGTTGGATAGAGCGTTTGCGGTTGTGGTGGCAACGGTGGATAGGCCGTGCTTTGGGCGAGGGTGTTTACTACATCCGCGGTGCGGACACCTTGCCGTTACCGTTATCACCCGAAGAAGAAGAAATGGCCCTGCGGCGCGCCGCGGAGGGGGACAGCGAGGCGCGCGACTTGTTGATTACTCACAATTTGCGGTTGGTGGTATACATTGCTCGTAAATTTGAAAACTCGGGTGTCGGGATTGAGGATTTAATTTCCATCGGCACCATTGGGTTAATCAAAGCGGTGAGTACCTTTCGTACCGATAAAAATATCAAATTAGCGACGTACTCCTCCCGATGCATCGAAAACGAAATTTTGATGTATCTTCGTAAAAACTCGCAACTCCGCAACGAATTATCCATCGACGAACCGCTGAATGTGGATTGGGACGGCAATGAATTGCTACTATCCGACATTCTCGGCAGTGAGCCGGATATTGTCAATCGTGGCGTAGAGCAAGAAGCCGAGCGCGATTTGCTGTTGGAGTGTGTTGCCCGTTTGCCGGAACGGGAGCAGACGATTATGCGGTTGCGTTTCGGTATCGGCGGTGAACACGAACACACGCAGAAAGAGGTTGCTGACCTTTTGGGGATTTCGCAGTCGTATATTTCACGGTTGGAAAAGAAAATTATCAAACGGTTACGTCAAGAGATAGAACGTGCCGGATAAAAAAACGGCTGTCAGCACGTGCTGACAGCCGTTTTGAATGGTTGTTATCCGAATAAGACGTTCCAGAGATTGAAATCGCGGAACAACGGTACCGCTACCAAGGCGACGGTGGACATAATCTTAATAAAGATGTCCAAGCAAGGACCGACGGTATCTTTCAACGGGTCACCGACCGTATCACCGACCACCGCGGCTTTGTGCGCGTCCGAACCTTTGGTTTCGCCGCCCACCGCGCCGGACTCAATGTATTTTTTACCGTTATCCCAAGCACCGCCGGAGTTGCCGGCAAAGATAGCAATCATAATGGCGCAAATAGTGGAGCCAATGAGCAGACCGCCCACGAAGTTCGTACCGAACAAGAACCCGCATGCCACCGGTACGATAATCGCCATTAACGCAGGAACTTTCATTTCGCCGATAGCACCCTTGGTGGAAATTTCAATGCAGGTCTTGTAGTCTGGTTTTTCCTCGCCGGTCAAAATACCGGGGAACGCTTTGAACTGACGGCGCACCTCTTCCACCATCTTACGGGCGGCCTTGGCAACGGCATCGATTAACATACCGGAGAACAAGAAGGGGAGAGCGCCGCCGATAATAGCACCGGCCAACGTCATCGGGTTGACGATGTTCAGGACCAGCATTTCACCGACGGTCTTGCCGACGGAGGTGTCTGTTGCCGAGAACAGATAGGACATCATCAGTGCCAGTGCTGCCAACGCACCGGAACCGATAGCAAAACCCTTGCCGATAGCGGCGGTTGTATTACCCACGGAATCCAGTGTATCGGTGATTTTACGGACTTCCGGTTCCAATTTCGACATTTGGGCGATGCCGCCGGCGTTGTCTGAAATGGGGCCGTAGGTGTCCACGGATACGGTAATAGCCACAAAGGAGAGCATACCTACAGCGGCCATAGCCACACCGTACGTACCCGATAAATAATAGGCAATCAGGATGGCCAAACCCAACACAATGCAGGGAGCCATACACGATTTCATACCCAAACCCAAGCCTTGAGTGATGGTCAGCGCAGGACCTTCTTTGGAAGCCAACGCCAAGTTCTGTGTCGGTTTGTAGTCGGCACTGGTGTAGTATTCGGCAATCATACCGATAACAATGCCGGACACAATACCCACCGCGGCACCGACCCAAGGAGAAATCCAACCGATGTTAAAGTGGAATGCATGACTTGCCTCCGGGGTGATGTCGTTAAACATCCAAAAGGTAATTGCCAAACCGCCGAGCAGCGTTAAGCCGGCGGACAACCAAGTGGAGAGGTTGAGTTCTTTGTGCGGCGCATCGGACATCTTTTTCTTGAACAGTAAGAAGGCGACGCCGAGGCAGCAAGCAATCAAACCGCAACCGCAGAACAGTAGCGGGTACAGCAACAAACTATCCAGTAGTTCGGGGCTAAGCAGATGGGTCATTGTGGCAAAGAACAAGCTGATAGCCAGTGTGACCGCCGACACCATCGAACCGACATAACTTTCCAACAAATCCGAACCCAAGCCGGCAACGTCACCGACGTTATCACCGACGTTATCGGCAATGGTGGCAGGGTTGCGCGGGTCATCTTCGGGAATGTTGGCTTCGGTTTTACCCACCAAGTCCGCGCCCATATCGGCGGCTTTGGTGTAGATGCCGCCACCGACGCGGTTGAACATCGCAATCACGGAGCAACCGAGTGCGTAGTTGGAAACCGTGGTGGAAAAAGGAGTCATTGTCAAACCCAGCCAGTTGGTGACGGAATCAAAGTTATCCAGTTGCCCAAACGCTTTCCCAAACACAAAATACACAATCAACAAGCCAAGCAATGCAAAGCCGGCTACGCACAAACCCATGACCGAGCCGCCGCGGAATGCGACTTTCAATGTACTGCCGATGACTTTGGTGGTGCGGGCTTCGTTGGACACACGCACGTTGGCATACGTGGCGATTTTCATGCCAATCCAACCGGCAAGCGCACTCATCACGGCACCGATGACAAACGACACACCGGCATACCATTGGAGTACCACGCCGAGAAAGATGGCAACACAAGTAACCACCACGGCCAGCACGCGGTATTCGTAGCGAATAAACGCGTTGGCACCCACACGAATTGCCGAGGCGATTTCCTGCATCTTCTCGGTACCTTCGTCCATCTTTTTCACCTTTGCATAGTTAAAAGCGGCGAAGGAGAGTGCCAGAACAACGCCGGCAATGGCCAACCACAAAACAACCATTATACATACCTCACTTCATCTGTTGGTCTTGTACGGTATAGCCAATTTATGGTGCTCATACCGCACATTGCAAGGCAACTTGTCATCAAATTCCCTCATAAACATTATAGTGAAATATGCGTCGGTGTCAATGTTTTTCACCCCGTTTTCTTCAAATATTTCTTTATAATTCACTTTTAATACGTTCCAGTGCCCCTTTTTCCAACCGCGACACCTGCGCTTGTGAAATTCCGATTTCCTGCGACACCTCCATTTGTGTCATACCTTTGAAAAATCGGAGATGCAAAATTTTCTTTTCCCGCTCGTTGAGTCCGCGCATGGCTTCCTTGAGTGCCAATTCATCCAACCAGTTGTGGTCGTCGTTGGTGTCACCGATTTGGTCCATCACGTAAATGGTGTCACCGCCGTCGGCATAGACCGGTTCATAGAGAGATACCGGCTCCACAATGGCCTCTAAAGCCAAGACAACATCCTCGCGCGGCAAATCCAGTACATCGGCAATTTCCTCTATCGTCGGGTCACGCATATACTGCGCCGTCAAGGATTCTTTGGCTTGCATCGCGCGGTAGGCGGTGTCCCGCATACTACGGCTGATACGAATGGCATTGTTGTCACGCAGATATCGCCGGATTTCACCGATAATCATGGGAACGGCATAGGTGGAGAAACGTACGTTTTGCGTGATATCAAAGTTGTCAATGGATTTGATGAGCCCGATACAGCCGACCTGAAACAAATCGTCCGGATTTTCTCCGCGTTGCGAAAACCGTTGAATGATACTCAGTACCAACCGCAAAGTCGGATC
>JAZSOY010000136.1:0-4172 GCA_045537155.1 Acutalibacteraceae bacterium | reverse complement strand
CCATCGGCAGTCACAAGCCAAAAAAATCATTCCAAAATCTTTGCGCATAGGTGCAACGCAGTTTTCACCGAACACTTTTTTGTTCGAATAACGAACAATTTTTTCGGCATGCTGACGCATGGCGGAAACATTTGAGGCAATTCGGGCAAAAAAGCGTGGTGAAAACCATTGCGAGTTCGGTTCTCTTATGGTATACTACTTTCAACGCATTTTCTTGAAAGAGGGTTTCTGTATGGCAAAAATCGCAATGAAAACACCGCTTGTCGAAATGGACGGCGACGAAATGACGCGTATTCTCTGGGAAAAGATAAAAGAGCGTCTGTTGTTACCGTTTGTGGACCTTAAGTGTGAATACTATGATTTAGGGTTACCCCACCGCGACGAAACCAATGACCAAGTCACCATCGACGCGGCAAATGCGATCAAAAAATATGGTGTGGGCGTAAAATGTGCCACCATCACCCCCAACGCACAACGTGTAGAAGAATACCACCTCAAAGAGATGTGGAAAAGCCCCAACGGCACCTTGCGCGCGGCGTTAGATGGCACGGTATTCCGCGCCCCCATCGTGGTGAAAGGCATCGCCCCCAGTGTATCCACGTGGGAACAACCGATTACCTTGGCACGTCACGCCTACGGCGATGTGTATAAGAACTCGGAATTGTATGTGGACGGCGAGGCGAAAGCCGAACTGGTTGTCACCTACCCCGACGGCCGCGTAGACCGTAAAACCATTCACGATTTTGCCGGCGGCGGCGTGATTCAAGGCGTGCATAACACCGACGCTTCCATTGCGAGTTTTGCTCACGCCTGTTTCCAATACGCATTAGACCTAAAACAAGACTTGTGGTTTTCCACCAAAGACACCATTTCGAAGACGTACGACCATCGGTTCAAGGATATTTTTGCCGAAATCTATGAAGCAGACTACAAAACCGCCTTTGAAGCAGCCGGCATCGAGTATTTTTATACGCTCATTGATGACGCCGTGGCGCGCGTCATTCGTTCCAAGGGCGGATTCATCTGGGCATGTAAAAACTACGACGGCGATGTGATGAGCGATATGGTAGCCACCGCGTTCGGCTCGCTGGCGATGATGACCAGCGTGTTGGTATCCCCCGACGGCTTGTATGAATACGAGGCGGCCCACGGCACCGTAACGCGTCATTACTATAAGCATCTCAAAGGTGAACCCACCTCCACCAACTCGGTGGCGACCATTTTTGCGTGGTCGGGCGCCCTCCGCAAACGCGGCGAACTGGATGAATTACCGGAGTTAGTCGCCTTTGCCGACCGTCTGGAGCGTGCCACCTTGCGCACCATCGAAGACGGCGTGATGACCGGCGACTTGTACCTGCTCTCGACGTTGGAAAACAAACGTCGCGTCAACTCGATAGAATTTTTGGACGAAATCGCGTCGCGATTATCTCTTGACAACTGCTAAATCCTATGCTAAACTGATAACAAAAGAACAAGGGGTGCTGATGGTATTCGGCTGAGAGAACGGGTATTCCCGTTTAACCCTCGAACCTGAACCGGATAATGCCGGCGGAGGGATGTTTACAAGCGGACAGTGCCGTTGTGGCGCATACTGTGTGTTGTTGTTGGGCACCCTCTTTTTGGAGGGTGCCTTTTTCTTTCAAACGCTAACCGTTTCAGAAAGGATGTTGAAAACTATGTCCACACACACGCATTCGTCTGCCTACCGCTTAACCGAAAGTGCCATTATGATTGCTTTTGCCGCGGTACTCAGCGTCTTAAAAATCCTCGATATGCCGTACGGCGGCAGTGTGACGGCGTTCAGTATGTTGCCGTTGCTTATTGTCGCGTACCGCTACGGTATGCGCTGGGGATTGTTCACCGCCGTTACCTATGGTCTTGTGCAACTGTTGCTCGGGTTGGATAACCTCTCTTATGCCACCTCGTTTCCGGCGGCAGTTGCCATCATCGTATGGGATTATCTGGCGGCGTTTTTGGTACTTGGCCTTGCCGGCGCTTTTCGTAACGATAGGTTTTCTCAAGGCACCTCCTTGGCCTTCGCGGCAATAGCCACCGGTATCCTGCGCTATTTGTGCCACGTAATAGCCGGTTGTACGGTATGGGCAGGGCTGTCTGTCCCCACCATCCAAGCCACTATCTACTCGTTGTCGTACAATGCCACCTATATGATTCCGGAAATCATCATTCTCACACTCGGCGCGGTATACATTTCCCGATTCTTGTCGTTCACCGGCGTTCGCATCACGCGCGCCGCCGGACAAGCACACAGCCGGCCGGTTGTGCAAATCGTATCCGTTCTTTCCAAAACCATCCTACTGGCAGCGGCAGTAATCATTGTTCTGTTGATTGCCCCCACGATTCAGTTCACGGACGGTACGTTGTTTCTCGCCGGCATCGCCAATGCCAACTGGCCCGTTATCGGCATTGTCGCCCTATCTGCTGTTCTTCTCTCCGGTGTTTTGGAGGGTATTGTACGCGTCTGCCAAGCGCAACGCCGCGGTGACCGTTGACCAGCCCCCCTGCCCAAACACAGAAATGTAAAAACCGCGTTGGAGAGGAATCCTCTCCAACGCGGTTTGCTTGTTGGCTTTTGCCGTATCACTGAAAGGATACCGGCTCGACGTCTGTTTTTTCAAATCGGCTATCCGCAGGGGATGGTTCAGACAAACTAAAGTACATTTTTGCCGCTTTGGTGGTCCCGAAATCGCGATTGGAACCGCTGTTTTGTACCTTATTAAAGGCCTCTCGGAACAAGGCGTTGTGAGCCTCCTCGCGATTGAGCAGAAAATCAATGGTTTCCTTTACCTTTTTGTCGGAAATTTGTCGGTAGAGATACTCATAAACGACTTTTGCGCGCTGTTCAGAGGCAATATTGGACAGCAAGTCGGCGCAAAGGTCACCCGTAACGGTTACATAATCGGCTGTCCAGGAATAACCCGAGGCATTGATAAGACCGGGGTTTAAGCCGAGTTGAACGTGGGTTTGAATTTCGCCGGCAGGAACCGAAACAGCCTCCACGTCGTGGCCGTTTAAGAGGTTAATGGTTTGCGCCACCATTTCCATATGGCTCAACTCTTCCGCGGCAATGTCGAGAAATAAATCCTTAATTTCCGGGTCTTTAATGCGAAAACTCTGCGACATATATTGCATTGCCGCTTTCAGTTCACCGTTGCCGCCACCGAGTTGTTCTTGCAGGAGTGCGGCATATTGCGGATTTGGTTTTTCGATTGCCACCGGATGAAATAACATTTTTTCGTGTTTGAACATCAAAATCCTCCCTTTCGCAAGATAGTGTCGGCAATTTTACGGCATTTTATTCCACCTCGCGGTGGGCACACCTGGCGGTGGGCATTTCGCGGACATGGTGCGACGCTTTACGGCAGGGTGCAACCGTGAGGTTGCACCGTTCTTTAGAGGGATTGCCGCCTCAACTGCATCCACCTCGCATAGAATCCGCACGTGTTTTGCGACCAGCGCCGCTAAAATAAAGTTTTCGAAGGGAAAGGGATGTGTGCAGGGGGAACCGTCAGGGTTCCCTCTGCGCGTAGAGCGAAGCGAAACAACCACACTTGCCGGGCAAGTGTGGCACAACAAAAAAACCTTGACGGTGTTCGTCAAGGTTTTTTGTCGTGTTGGCGTCTACCTATCTTCCCGGGCCGCTACCAGCCAAGTATTGTCAGCGCAAGTGAGCTTAACTGCCGTGTTCGGGATGGGAACGGGTGTACCCTCACCGCCATCGACACCAACTGTTTCAGGGAATACCCTGAAAACTGAATAAAGTGTTTCGGAATGTGTCTGTGAACCCTTAGTCGTTGGCACACTGCATCGTGTACCGACTCCGTGATTCGATTGATTGTCAGGTCAAGCCCTCGGTCTATTAGTACTGCCAAGCTAAAAGTGTCACCACTCTTACACACGCAGCCTATCAACCCGGTAGTCTTCCGGGGACCTTACCTGATAACTCAGTGGGATATCTCATCTTGAGGCCGGCTTCACGCTTAGATGCTTTCAGCGTTTATCCGTTCCGCACTTAGCTGCCCAGCTGTGCCACTGGCGTGACAACTGGTGCACCAGAGGTGCGTCCATCCCGGTCCTCTCGTACTAAGGACAGAGCCCTTCAAATATCCTGCGCCCGCAACAGATAGGGACCGAACTGTCTCACGACGTTCTGA
>JAZSOY010000232.1:0-5765 GCA_045537155.1 Acutalibacteraceae bacterium | reverse complement strand
GCATTGTGTCGTAAATCGCCATACCGGCCGAAATGGAGCCACCCGGTGAGTTGATATACAAGTGAATGTCTTTGTCCGGGTCCTGCCCTTCTAAATACAACAACTGTGCCACTACCAACGACGCGGTTGTGTCGTTCACTTCATCCGACAACATAATGATACGGTCATTCAGCAAGCGTGAAAAAATATCATAACTACGCTCGCCACGGCTGGTCTGTTCGACAACATAAGGTACTAAACTCACAACATTCATCCTTTCTTCGGAGTAACAGTCGGTGATAATATGGGCTGTCGTCGACCGATTTATTCGGCTTTTTTGGTTTTTGCCGCTTTGGTCGGGGCAACCGCATTCGCCTTTACCACATCCATGGCTTTGGCAACTGCCAAATCGCCGCGAATGCTGGCTTCGGGAATCAAGGACTTAATCTTTTCCAGTTCCATCGAATACTGGTCGGCGTATTTCTGGAATTCGGCCTCGACTTCTTCATCGGTCAGTACCAAATTTTCCAACTGCGCTATTTTTTCCAACGCCAAACGCGATTGAACCGAACGCTCGGCCTGCTCGCGGAAGCCTTTGCGGAAGTTTTCCATATCCATACCGGTGTACTGCATATAGGTGTTCAAATCCAGACCTTGCATCTGCAGACGGTAGCCAAAATCCTGCACACTCTCGTTAATGCGGTTCTCGTACATGGCTTCCGGTATTTCACCCTGGATGTTGGCGCACAACTGCTCTAACAACTCGGTTTCGAACGCCTCGTCTGCGGCTTTGCTTTTTTGTTGCTTCAACTTTGCCTTGATGTCGGCTTTGAGTTCTTCCAACGTATCGAACTCACTGCAATCCTTGGCGAAATCGTCGTTGAGTTCGGGCAATTCTTTGTACTTGATTTCGTGCAACACACACTTGAACACAGCCGGTTTGCCGGCAAGTTCTGCCGCGTGATACTCGTCCGGGAACGTCACGTTCACGTCAAACGCTTCTCCCGGTTTCTTACCGACAACCTGCTCTTCAAAGCCCGGGATAAACTGACCTGAGCCAAGCACCAGCGAATAGTTTTCGCCTTTGCCACCCTCAAAAGCGACGTCGTCCACATAACCGTCATAATCCAACACCGCGGTATCGCCTTCCGCGGCAGCACGGTCTTCCACCGTCACCAAGCGAGAGTTGCGTTCTTGCAATTTGGTCAACTCGGCATTGATTTCGTCCTCTTTGACCGAGGTTGCCTTTTTCTTGGCTTTCAGGCCTTTGTACTCGGTCACTTCAATCTCCGGTTTTACGGTGATGACCGCCTTAAAGCACAAGCCCTCCGGACCGACGGATACAACATCCAAATCCACTTTATCCTCAACATACTCATAGCCGGACTCGCGAATAGCTTCCTCCAATGCGGTGGGATACAAATCGTTGATTGCATCCTCGTAAAAGACACCGGTGCCGTACATTTTTTCCACAATGGCGCGCGGCGCCTTGCCTTTACGGAAACCGGGAACATTTACCTTGCCGACATTCTTGCGATACGCAGCGTGAACCGCAGCCTCAAACGCTTGCGCGTCAACTTCGACCTCCAGTTCTACGCGATTGGTTTCTACTTTGTTTGCTTGCTTCAGTGCCATGTTTATTGCCTCCTACGCTTTGTGAATCCTTTAGTACACTGTATTATAGCATATTTTTAAGGAAATTTCCACTATAATTTCATATTTTTTCCAGCTTTTTACCCCGAAATCAGCAGCGGACAAAACCGTAACGCATCACAGGATGTTAAACGGAAGGTAATGCCCTGCCATTCACCCTCAAACGCCTGCCGAATACCGGCACCGTGCACATGTCCGTAATAACATCGCCGCACCGGTGAACGGCGCAACACATCTAAAATTTCCTCACATCCCCGTCCGTCAAACAACGGGGGGTAATGTAAAAAGACAATCGGTTCCAAGCCGGTTGACACCGCCGCATCCAATGATGTCTGCAACCGTGCCGCCTCACGCCGTAGCACTTTCCCATTATCCGGCTCGGTGTCGTCGTAAAACCAACCGCGCGAACCGCATACAGCAAAACGATTGTCAACCGCTACCGCGTCGTTATGCACAAAACGCAGCGTATCCAACCCGTTTTGCTGTAAAAAAGTATCCATTTTGCGGCGCGTACACCACCAATAATCGTGATTCCCTTTGAACAGCAGTTTCTGCCCCGGCAAACGGTGCAAGAATAAGAAATCATCCCGTGTTTCTTCCAAAGTCATCGCCCACGATATGTCGCCGGCAATGACCACCGTATCTTCCGGAGTAACCAGAGCACGCCACTGACGTTCCAGTCGTTCCACATAATCATCCCAGCCGCGGAATACCGTCATGGATTTATTGGTGTTCAGCGACAAATGGGTATCGGATAACACATACAGTGCCACACAGCCACCCCTTATTTCAACTTCAACAAGTCACGTACGGCTTGTTCCATTGTGTCGCGGTCACACACCTGCGTAAACCGCGGTTGACGTCCTTGCAACGCCGCCAAAGACGGCGGCACCGGCATACCGGTCAACACGTGCAACCTCGTTACCTTATCAAATTCACTGTCGCTCTCGTCCAACGCATTCAATGCGCCGAGTACGCTGGTACAGAACTTATACGGGTCTGCCGTGGATGCCAACACAATCGGTGCGGTATCACCGGTATCGCGGCGATAATCCGCACACACCGCTACCGCTACCGCCGTGTGGGGGTCACACAGATATCCCTCGGTATCGTACGTGTCACGAATCGTTTCCATCGTACGCGTATCGTCACACCAACCGGCATCAAACAAAGCTCGAATTTTTTCCATCAACGGCGCGGGCACGGTGTACCGACCGGTTTCCTGCAACTGTTGCATCAGCGAGGACACCAACGCCGTGTCGTTGCCCGACAGATGGTACAACAACCGTTCCAGATTCGAGGAAATCAGAATATCCATCGACGGCGAAATCGTTGTGTGGAATGCACGTTGACGGTCATACGTACCGGTGCGAATGAAATCGGTCAGTACGTTGTTGCAGTTGGACGCACAAATCAGACGCGCCACCGGCAATCCCATTTCACGTGCATAGTAGGCCGCTAAAATATTACCGAAATTCCCCGTGGGAACCGCCACATTGACGGGTTCACCCATCTGTATGGCGCCCGATGCCAACAAATCGCAATACGCCGAGAAATAATACACAATCTGCGGCACCAACCGTCCCCAGTTGATAGAGTTTGCCGACGAAAACATCATTCCCTGCTCCGCCAACACCTGCCGCATATTCGGGTCGGTAAATATGGATTTCACGCCACTTTGGGCATCGTCAAAATTACCGCGAATCGCACACACGCCGACGTTATTGCCTTCCTGTGTTGTCATCTGCAGTTTTTGCATCGGACTGACACCGTTTTCGGGATAAAACACTAAAATACGGGTATGTTCCGCATCGCGAAACCCTTCCAACGCGGCTTTACCGGTATCCCCCGACGTCGCCACCAAAATGACAATTTCTTTGCCGTCCGATGTCTTTTCTGCCGACACCCGCATCAAGTGCGGTAAAATCTGCAACGCCATATCCTTGAAAGCACACGTCGGTCCGTGCCACAACTCCAGCACGTGAACATTATCTTTCAGCGTGTGTACCGGTGCCACCTCCGGTGCGGAAAATCGGCCGGTACCGTAGGCCGCCTCGGCGCAAGCACGCACCTCATCGGGCGTAAAATCGTTCAAGAAACGTGACAACACCGCAACCGCACGTTCAATATAACTCTGCGGCACCATCGCCGCCAATTCATCCGACGAGAACTGCGGCAATGTTTGTGGTACAAACAAGCCCCCCTCTGTGGAAATTCCCTGCGTGATGGCTTGGGCCGCCGTCGCCTGTACGGATGCGTTTCGTGTGCTGGTATACATCATCTTTCATCAACCTCGCCTTGAAAATCAATTCTATTTATTGTACCGCATTTTTCTTGTCTTGTAAAGTGTTGACAAAAAATTCAAAGGCGTTTTCAAAAAACAAACGCTCCAATTGCGGTTCGTCTATCCCTTTTTTTAACAAAAACTCCCATAATTCTTCAAATACTGCGATACCATTCCATCCGTTGGGTAGGGCAACACCATCCAAGTCGCCTCCCCACGCCACCGTCTTTTCGCCGCCCAATGACCAGTAATGCGCCAAATGACGATACACTCCCTCAAAGGTGGCCTCGCCAATGTGTTCCGGACACAAACTGATGCCCACCAAACCACCTCGCCGACAGATTTCGGCAAACTGCGCATCGGTCAAGTTGCGCGGATGGTCGTGCACCGTGCGCGACAATGAATGACTGGCGATAAACGGGCGGTCATTGGCTGCCGCCACATCCCAAAAACCCGCTTCGTTGAGATGGGAAACATCCGGCACGATACCAAGCGAGTACAGCATTGCCAGCCCTCGTTTTCCTACGGCGGTCAATCCGTCACGATACTTTGACAAACAGCCGTGCCCCCACGCATTGTCGCCGTTCCACGTCAAAGTTATCACGCGCACACCGCGGTCAGCGAGCAGACGCAATCGCTCCAATCGTGCCGCAATGGGAGCGGCGTTTTCCACCGCTAGAATTCCAGAACACACACCTTGTGCAACTGCCGTTTGCAGTTGTGAACCGCTATGTACCCACGCTAACTGTTGCGGATAGCGTTGCTCCTGTTCACGCGCAAAATCCAACACACGACAACAATATCGCCACGCGGCGGTACTGCGCATCTCATCCGGAATCCACACGGCAAACACCTGACACCACGGCACAAACCGCCGACCGCGATATAAATCCACGTGTCGGTCATTACGGCATAGCGACAGATTCTCCGGATAGCACGCCGTTAAGGTGTCGCTATGACAATCAAAAAAACGCATACAATCCCTCCCTCATACGAGGTCAGGTGCCGTATGCGTTTTCCAGATGGTTAAGTTCCAACAATGTCATCGGTTGCCCTTCGGCGGTCACAATCTCAATAACATCAAAGCGCGGTTGTTTCCCCGGCGCGTGTTGCGAAAGGTACAGCAACGCCGTTTTAATAATCCGCTGTTGTTTCGCCGCTGTGACGGCTTCACGTGGCAGATAATACGCATTTTGTGCACGACTTTTGACCTCTACGAACACAATATACGTATCGGTTTCTGCGATTATGTCAATCTCGCCGAATCGCGTGCGGTAGTTGCTGCACACAATATCGTAACCATGGTCACGCAGATAGCGTGCTGCCAACACTTCCCCTGCCGCGCCCTTAGATACACCTGCCATACTTCTATCCCCTTATCCGGATGGTGAGTGTCGTTTTTTCAAAAAACTCGGGCGATGTACCGGTGAACACCCATACTCCGCTAGCCGTTCATAGTGCAATGCCGTGCCGTATCCTTTGTGCTTGGCAAAGGCATACTGCGGGTAAAGTGCATCCATTTCCAGCATCAAACGGTCACGGCTGACCTTTGCCAAAATGGATGCCGCACCAATCGACGCCGACAACGAATCCCCCTTGACTACCGTGCGTGACGGTACCGTCAAGCCGGGCGGCGTTTGATTGCCGTCAAGCAGTACCAGCGACGGCGTTACCGACAAGGCAGCAACCGCGCGACGCATCGCTAAAAAGGTCGCTTGTAAAATGTTGTATTGCTCGATTTCCTCCACCGAGGCCGACGCAATCCCATACGCCAAGGCCTGCTCGCAAATCTCATCAAACAACGCTTCGCGTTTTTTCTCCGACAACTTTTTCGAATCGTTCAGGCCTT
>JAZSOY010000035.1:0-2502 GCA_045537155.1 Acutalibacteraceae bacterium | reverse complement strand
TTTCCTGCACGAATTTTTTCCACCAAGCACGCTTGATGTTGCTTTTTAACTCTGCACCGAGGGGGCCGTAGTCCCACGTGTTTGCCAGACCGCCGTATATTTCCGAACCGGGAAATACAAAACCGCGCCCTTTGCATAGGGCAACAATTTTATCCATCGTTTTTTCTGTGTTTTTCATCCGCAATGCCTCCGCACTCGTATTATATCTATCTTATATTAAACAAAAAAAGCTTGCTTGTCAATATTGCATTTCGGAAAGGTTTATGCTACAATACACTTGACTATGTTTGTGTTCCGTCACAAAGGAGGAACGACGATGGAAAAAGTACGTATCAATCAACTATCTCGTGCAGCCACCCGGATTCGTATGGCGGTGGTGGAAGGCACGTTCCATGCTAAAAGCGGTCACCCCGGTGGTTCCTTATCGATTGCCGATGTTTTGGCTTATCTGTATACAGAGGAAATGAACGTCGACCCAGCACGCCCGGAGTGGGCAGAGCGTGACCGGTTTGTTATGTCTAAAGGACACTGCGCACCGGCTTTATATGGTGCCTTGGCGTTACGGGGCTTTTTCCCAGAAAGTGAAATTCAACAGTTACGCCACGTTGGCGCGATGTTGCAGGGGCACCCGTCGATGACCGGCACACCCGGTGTGGATATGTCTACCGGTTCGTTGGGACAGGGTGTTTCGGCGGCGGCGGGTATGGCACTGGCCGGCAAACTTGACGGCAAGGACTATCGTGTGTATGCCATTCTTGGTGACGGTGAAATTCAGGAAGGACAAGTGTGGGAAGCGGCAATGTTTGCGGCACATAAGAAGTTGTCCAATCTGTGCCTGATTGTTGATAATAACAACTTGCAGATTGACGGAACCATGGATGAGGTTAACTCACCCTATCCGATTCCGGAAAAATTTGCGGCGTTTGGTTTCCAAGTGATTGAGATTGATGGGCACGACTTTGCACAAATCGAAAATGCGTTTGCGGCGGCACGCGCTTGCACGGACAAGCCTACCGCGATTGTGATGAAGACGGTCAAAGGGCGCGGCGTGTCGTATATGGAAAATCAAGTCGGCTGGCACGGCAAAGGGCCGAACGCCGAAGAGTATGAGCAGGCGATGACCGAATTGCGCGCCGCGTTGGCAGACCTTGAGGAGGGTTGAATATGGCAGACGTGATAAAAAAAGCAACCCGTGATGGTTACGGTGAAGGTTTGCTGGAATTGGCAAACAACCCGGAGGTCGTGGTATTGGATGCTGACTTAGCGGCGGCGACCAAGACCGGTGTATTCAAAAAAGCATGTCCGGAACGGTTTTTTGACTGCGGCATTGCGGAAGGCAATATGATGGGGGTGGCCGCCGGATTGGCATCTACCGGCAAAACCGTGTTTGCCTCGTCGTTTGCGATGTTTGCGGCCGGTCGTGCTTTTGAACAAGTGCGCAATTCCATCGGGTATCCGCATTTGAATGTGAAAATCGGTGCCACACACGGTGGTATTTCGGTTGGTGAAGATGGTGCGACGCACCAGTGCAACGAGGATATCGCATTGATGCGTACTATCCCCGGTATGACGGTTATCAATCCGGCAGACGCGGTGGAAGCACGCAAGGCGGTTATCGCGGCGGCAAACATGGACGGACCGGTGTATTTGCGGTTTGGTCGTTTGGCAGTGCCGGTGATTTTCGACGACGACTATGTATTTGAAATCGGCAAGAGCGTGCAATTGACCGACGGCGACGATGTGACCATCATTGCTACCGGTTTGCTGGTCAACGAGGCATTGATTGCCGCACAACAATTGAAATCCGAAGGCATTGAGGCGCGCGTTATCAATATGGCGACCATTAAGCCGATTGACCGAGAGGCCATCGTCAAAGCGGCGTTGGAAACCGGTGTGATTGTCACGGCGGAAGAACATTCCGTTATCGGCGGCTTGGGCAGTGCGGTAACAGATGTAGTCTGTGAAACGGTACCGGTGCCGGTAATACGTATCGGCGTAGAGGATGTTTTCGGTCAATCCGGTCCGGCATTGGAATTGTTACCGCTGTACGGATTATGTGCAGAAAATATCGTGGTAAAAGCGCGCGAAGCCATGATGTTAAAAGGATAATTTCTGTGGAACAGGGAATACTGGATTTCCCAGTGATGATTGTGCCGCATAAAGCCGCGGTACGCAAGGAGAAGGTCGTATGAAAAAAACAACGGAAAAACAACATCGTTATTCTAAAAAGACGCGTACGCTGGCGACGGTTGGCGCGTCCGTTATGGCTGTTTTGGGCGCGATTTGCCTCACAGTCGCTATCGTGTTGACGACCATTTTAGGTCGTATCAATTTTAACAATGATGATTTCTATGACCCCAACGCGGATATTGACTGGGAGGACGATTCCGACATTCAGGGCGAAATCGTCAATCCTGAGGACTATGACAATGCCAAGGAAGTTATGCAATTGCCGTTGCGCGGCAACACCAAAAACATTCGCAACATTTTGTTGTTGGGTAT
>JAZSOY010000142.1:0-4787 GCA_045537155.1 Acutalibacteraceae bacterium | reverse complement strand
GACTTTTTGCGCGTAGGCAATGGGTTGGTTAAACGGTTCGCTGAAATTGTGCGAACACAAAATGGCAAGGTTGGTGTTATTGGATTTGAGTTCTTTATACGAATGGCCGTTTACGACCGCTAAATCGTCGTCGTAGTTTTCTTGGCTGACAAAACCACCGGGATTTTGGCAGAAAGTACGTACCTTGTTTTTGAACGGTTGCGGATAGCCGATGAGTTTCGATTCATACAGCGTCTTGTTGACCTTTTCCATCACCTCGTTGCGAACCTCGACGCGCACGCCGATGTCCACCGTGCCGGGTTGATGGGCAATGTTGTGCTCGGCACAAATTTTCTCCAACCAATCCGCACCGCGACGGCCCGTCGCAATGACGGTGTGCTTCGCGTGGATATCCCTATCCTGTTTGCCGTCGGTGATGGTAACACCGAGGCAATCGCCGCCCTTGAGCAGCAGATTGGTACACTCGTATCCAAACAGCATTTCGACGCCGTTCTCTTGCAAGTAGTTTTCAATCGAAAGATATATTGCTTGCGCTTTTTCCGTACCCATATGACGAATCGGGCAGTCCACCAATTTCAAACCCGCTTGGATGGCGCGTTTACGGATTTCTTTCACCTCTTCGGTGTTTTCCAATCCCTCTACGTGGGTATCAGCTCCGAATTCCAAATAAATATTGTCGGTATAATGAATGGTATCCTGCACCAAGTCTTCACCCACCAACGAGGGAAGATCGCCGCCCACTTCGTAACTCAGCGACAACTTGCCGTCGGAGAACGCACCGGCGCCGGAAAATCCGGTAGTAATATGGCAGTACGGCTTGCAGTTGACACAATACCCGGTTTTGGCTTTGGGACAGCGGCGCTTTTCCACCGGTTGACCCTTTTCCACAATCACGATACGCTGTTTGCTGCCGCGACGCAACATTTCCAGTGCGGTAAAGATACCGGCAGGACCGGCACCGACAATCACGACATCTTTTTGCATAGGGGAAAACCTCCTAACAAACGGTAAAGTCATTCCAGACCAATTAAATATTATACTATGTTCTCCAAAGGCTTGTCAAATGCTTTTTCACCCCTATACGAATTCCGACAAGTTATTCTTGCGGAACGGTGGGCGGTGTGATATACTGAATTAAAATGGGGGGAGTTTGATGGATATTCGTGTCGGGGATATACTGACGATGAAAAAGAATCACCCGTGCGGCGGTGCGCGGTTTCGCGTGTTGCGTATCGGTATGGATTTTCGCCTGCGCTGTGAAACCTGCGGACACGAAGTCATGTTGCCTCGCATCAAGGCCGAAAAAAATCTACGCGCCGTGGAACGCACGGCGGAGGAGTAGCGGTTTTTCTTGTGCTTGAGTATTCAACAGAGGAGGAACCGAAATGCTGAATCGGCTGAAAGAAGTGGAGAAACGGTATGAGGAACTGACGGCGCGTCTGTGTGACCCCTCGGTAGTGTCGCAAACGGATGTGTACCGTTCCTTGATGAAAGAGAGCAGCGAATTGCAACCGTTGGTGGATACCTATCGTGCGTATGCGGCGGCGTGTGAGCGTGCGGCGCAAGCACGGGAGATGTTGGACGGCGGCGGTTTGGATAAAGAGTTGCGCGAATTGGCGGAGGAAGAGTGGACGGAAAATCGTGCCGAAGCCGAGGCATTGACCGAACAACTCAAAGTATTGCTGTTGCCGAAAGACCCCAACGACGACCGTAATGTCATACTAGAAATTCGTGCCGGTGCCGGCGGTGAGGAATCGGCATTGTTTGCCGGCAGTTTGTTGCGGATGTATACGTTGTACGCACAAGCCAACGGCTATACGTTGGAGATTGTCAACGCCAACCCGACGGAACTCGGTGGCTACAAGGAAATCAGTTGTATGTTGACCGGTCAGGGGGCATACAGCCGTCTGAAATATGAAAGCGGTGTGCATCGTGTACAACGCGTGCCGGAAACCGAGGCCGGCGGCCGTATTCACACGTCTACGGTGACGGTGGCGGTGTTGCCCGAAGCCGATGAGGTGGAACTGACCATTGCACCTGCTGACCTACAGATTGATACTTATCGTTCCAGCGGTGCCGGTGGTCAGCACATTAACAAGACGGAATCGGCGATTCGCATCACGCATCTGCCGACAGGTATGGTCGTGGAATGTCAGGACGAACGCAGTCAGTACAAGAACAAAGAGAAAGCAATGCGCGTGTTACGGTCGCGGTTGTATGAGCAATTACAAGCGGAACAACAAACCGCTATTGCCGCCGACCGCCGTTCCCAAGTGGGAACCGGTGACCGCAGTGAGCGTATTCGCACCTATAATTTCCCGCAAGGGCGCGTCACCGACCATCGCATCGGGTTGACGTTATACAAATTGGAAGCGGTACTGGACGGCACGCTGGATGAGTTGATTGATGCACTCATTACGGCGGAGCGTGCCGAGAAGTTGCAAAGAGGGCAGGAATATGCAAACGAAGCATTTGACGGCGTGTGAGGAAGATTTAGCGACCGCTGCGGCGTTATTACAAGCCGGTGACGTGGTCGCGATTCCCACCGAAACGGTATATGGGTTGGCGGCGGATGCCCGTAACGGCGACGCCGTGGCAGCCATTTTCCGTGCCAAAGGCCGACCGGCGGATAATCCGTTGATTGTGCACATTGCGCAACTGTCCGACTTGGACGCGCTGGTACGCGACGTGCCGCCGGTGGCGCGTGCCTTGGCAGAAGCCTACTGGCCGGGGCCGTTGACCATGATTTTCGACAAAGCAGATGGCGTACCGGATGAGGTTACCGCCGGTTTATCCACCGTAGCGGTACGGATGCCGTCGCATCCCGTGGCACAACGTGTGATGGCGTTGTCGGGCTGCCCATTGGCGGCACCGTCTGCCAATCGGTCCGGCAGTCCCAGTCCCACCGATGCACATCGGGTGGCAGAGGATATGGAAGGTCGCATTGCCGCGATTGTCGATGGCGGTGCGTGCTCGGTCGGCGTGGAATCCACGGTGGTATCGGTGACCGATTCGCGTGTGCGATTGTTACGTCCCGGTGCGGTGACGGTGGAAATGCTGACGGCGGTTGCCGGCGAGGTGGAACTGGATGAAGCGGTGATGGCACCGCTTCGCGAGGGCGCAACCGCGGCATCGCCCGGTATGAAATACAAGCACTATGCACCGAACGCGCGTGTCGTTTTGTTGCGTGGTTCGGCGGAAAATTATTGTCGGTATGTCAACACGCACGCGACGGATGGCGTGATGGCATTGTGCTTTGACGGCGAAGAAAACGGATTGGCAGTGCCGTATGTCACGTACGGTGCACGGACGGACGCGGCGGCACAAGCACAGCGTGTGTTTGAGGCGCTGCGCCAACTGGACGAACGGGGTGCGGTATTGGCGTATGCCGCGTGTCCCTCGCCGGATGGTGTGGGGTTGGCGGTGTACAACCGCCTGTTGCGTGCTGCCGGATTTGAGGTGATTGTGCTTGAGTAAAACACTGGTTATCGGGTTGACCGGTTCAACCGGTTCCGGTAAAAGCGAAGTGTCGCGTCGATTGGCGGCGAGGGGATGTTTCGTCATTGACGCCGATGTGTTGGCGCGCCGTGTGGTACAACCGCATACCCCGACTTTGGCGGCGTTGGTGGAACGATTTTCCGACGCCATATTGAACGCTGACGGTTCCCTCAATCGTGCAGCACTCGCCGCAGTCGCTTTTGCCACGCCCGAAACAACAGCGGCATTGAATGCCATTGTGCATCCGGCGGTCATTGTGCTTCTTAAAGAGGAACTCGCGGCGGCGTGCGCACGTGAGGAACAGACCGTGGTACTGGATGTGCCGTTACTGTTTCAAACCGGCTTGGAATCGCTGTGCGATGTGACGTTAGCCGTGACGGCGATGCCGAGTGTACGCCGTGAACGTATCCGTGCGCGCGATGGATTATCCGCAGAACAAGCGGCACAGCGTATGGGCGTACAACCGCCGGATACGTATTATGCCGAACGTGCCACCTATATTCTTGAAAACAACGGTTCCTTGGTTGCGTTGGATGAGAGGTTGGACGCGATTCTTAACCGTTTAGGGAGGTGATGGGATGCGACGGACACACCGTGCGGTAACATATACCCTGATAATAGCGGCGGCTGTGTTGGTGTCGGTTGTGTTACTGTATGGCGGATATCGACTATATCTGCGTGTGGCGTATCCACTGAAGTACGAAGAATATGTCACACAGTATGCCGCCGAAAATGACCTGCCTCCCTCGTTGGTATATGCCGTGATTCACACCGAAAGCCATTTTCAGGAGGATGCGACGTCGCATGCCGGTGCCAAAGGCTTGATGCAGTTAATGGATGCTACGTATGAGTGGGTGCAGACACGTATGGAGGGTGAACCGCAACCATTGGAACGTATCTACGAACCGGAACTCAATATCCGGTGTGGGTGCAAAGTGTTGCAGATTGTGCTCAAACAATTTGATAATACCGAAACGGCCTTGGCGGCGTACAACGCCGGCAGTGGCAACGTATCGCAATGGCTTAAAAATCCGGAATATTCGGATGATGGGGTGACGTTGAAAGTCATTCCGATAACTGAAACGAAAAACTATGTCCGGCGCGTACTAAAGGCGCAGGAAATGTATCAAACTATGTATGAAATTGACGGGGAGGAATCGTAATGTCCGAAAAAACACAGGGCGAACGGCTGCGTGAGCAGTTGTGCTATCAATCCAAGAATGCTTATCAAGTGTTGTCCGAGGAGGAACTGGTAACCGTAGATACCTATGCGGAGGGGTACAAAACCT
>JAZSOY010000082.1:0-4974 GCA_045537155.1 Acutalibacteraceae bacterium | reverse complement strand
CACCGGCCGGCACTGCATTAGTACCCTTGTTTTCTACTTTTACCGAGAAGGTGATGGGTGTGCCCGGTTCGGCTTGCCCATCGCCGCCGTCACCTGTCCACGTCAATTCCGTGGGCGTTAAGTCCACGCCGGTAACGATGTCTTTCATCAATGTGACATCGTCTACGTATGCATAGTAGACACCGATAACCTCACCCGGGTCATCGTCCTCGATTTCATTATCGCCGGGAACGATGATGCCGCGAGATGTCAACGGTGATGTCGGCTCAGCCGCCGGTGCAGGCGTTTGCACTCCCAAAGCCTCCAACGTTACCGTTGCCGTCGTATCGTTCAATTCCAACGGCGTAGTAAATACCAGTTCGTCGATAGAACTCCACTCGGCATCCATTGTCTTGATAGTGTCCACAAACACACCATCGTCACTTTGGATGGTAATGTGCAAATTCTTAATCTCTGTCGGCAAACTGGCGAATCCATTGAACCGATAGGTTGCGTTCGGTTGCAAGGTCACCGTTTGGTGCACCGGTGCTGTCGCGCTGACACGCAACGCGGTGCTGTTCTGCAGACCGGCATTCGGCACGTAATCCACCGTACAACCCGGTGCCGGTTGCCACGACGACGGACTCTCAAACGTGCCATCGCCCAACAAATTCACACTACCGCCGACGGTAACGTCACACGTGGCCGTTAAACCGCCTTTTGTTGTCGCCGTAATCGTTGCCGTACCGAGAGCGACTGCTGTCACGATGCCGGCGTTCACCGTGGCAACCGAATCATCACTGGTCGTCCACACCACGCCGTTGGTATCGGCATTGAACGGCGTCGCGCACAAATTCAATTCCCAAGTTTGCTGAGGAAGTAACGTGAGTTCACTGCACGATAGTTCTGCGCTCTCCATCGGAACAGAAGAAATGTATTCGCATATAGCAACATTATCCAACACAACCGGCGTTGTGGTATTCGCACTTTTACAGCGAATCTGAAGCACTTTGCCCAGCTCGCTCTTAAAATTTTTCGGAGTGGTAAACACTTTGCTGTATTCGCGCCATTTCACCACGGTAGACGCGCCGAAACTTCTGTCTAAGGCGTCTCCGGCATCGAAAGGAGAACCGGTAATGGTAAACGCTGTGTTGGGGGTTTGCAGATAACTGTAACTGAGAACGTACTTCGTATCGGGTTTCAAATCCAGCGGCAATTGATAGTTGATATCCGCCTCGTCCGCAGACATAACAAAGCCGTTGGTGCCATTGTGGCCTTGTCCGGCCTGCACATACGTATCACCGCCGTTAACATTGGTCCAACTACCCTCCGACTCAAAATCGCCGTTCACAATCAGGTTTTCGCCCAACGTGTGCGGTGTCTCAGTCGCTTGGTAAGGGGTACCGTCAATAACGGTAAGCAAGCACGTAGCGGTTGCGGTGAACGTATCGCCGCTTGTGTCCAAAGTAGCCGTCAACACCGCGGTAATCGTGGTTTCGCCTGGGGTTTTGGCGGTAATGACACCCGTACTGCTGTCAATCTCCGCTACCTGAGTGTTGGTACTCGAATAGACCGCACCGGTTGGTGTGGTATAGGTTTGTTTCTCGGTTTTGTCCGCACGGGTATAGGTCAACTGACTGTAGTCACGCGTACGACCGGACATCATCCAAAGCGTACTGTACTGAAACGCCAATGTACCATCCGTGAGCTCTTCTGCCGACGTTGGCAAAATCAAACCGGAAAGCATACCAGATACCAGTATGGCTAACACGACAATACTTGCCAACAGTGACCGCACCCGTTTGTAATTCATAAAACAACCTTCTCCCTTTGGATTTTACAAATGATAAAACAATAGAATAAATATCCATCGTTATTTTATCACAATTTCACATACGAATCAATACTTTATCTTCCTTTTTTTGAGAATATTGTCTTTGGAAAATTGAAAAGCAGTTCAAATGATTCGCGAAGTAAAACCGTTGCGAATACAACAACCGTGGGCACCCTATCTGCGATAAGGTGCCCACGGTATAATACGTATAATTATCTGCGTTTACGGAACACACAGACACCGGTAGCTGCCGCCAACAAGGCCGCAATCGGCAAAGCCACCGCACCGGTATCCGGTATTTCTTCCGGTTCCGGCTCTTCTTCAACCGGTTCTTTATCCACCGGTTGTTCTTCTTCCGGTTCTTCTTCTACCGGCTCTTTATCAACCGGTTGTTCGTCTTCCGGTTCTTCCTCTACCGGTTCTTTATCGGCCGGTTGCTCTTCTTCCGGTTCTTCCTCTACCGGTTCTTCCGGCAACAGGGACTCGCCGCCCAACTGCCAAATACGGACGTAGTCCACTTCCATCGGCATGAAATTGCCGCCGGAGAGGAATAACATATTTTCTTGTGTATTCAGCGCTGAGAAACATCCATCAAATTGCGGCGTTCCCATTTTAAAAGCCGGATACGGTACCGGTATGTCATCCTCGGCGTATGTCTGTGAAATAACCTCTTCGCCATCCACATAACAACGAATGTGGTCTTGTTCCCACAAGAAGCCCATCACGTGCCATTCCTTGTCGCCCAACCCTTTTTTCATGAAGTTTGTGCTGCTGTGTAAGGACATGACATCCTCTTCATCGTATCCCTGGTCGTGGAATGTGATAGAATAGGAATTATCGCCGTAGTACTCCAGCCAGTCCGTTTCCACCCAGTGCCGGTTTTCGCCCGAAATTTCACCCCATTTACCTTTGGAGAACGACCAGATAGCCGGGCGGCTGTCTTCCGACGTGCGAGCCGGCTGCGGGATACGCAATTTCACTTCAAGATAACCCTTGTTATACACATATCCTGCCCACGTATTGCAGTCCATGGTAGACGCACCGATGGCGTATTTGTTATCCTTATGTTGCAGGGTAAAGACACCGTCTTTGACAAAATAATCTTCCCGTGTCATATCGGTCTGGTTCCACGTACGCGCGGTATACCATTTGTAACCCGGCTTGCCGCTGACCAACGTATCCACATCCGACAAATCGTCAAAGTCTTCGCTGAATGTGAGGTTGTGCATACCGGCCTCGTCCACGATTTGTGCTACATTGTCGTAAGTCGGGATGACGCGGTCTTCTGCCGCACGCAGGTTGATTTGGTAACTGTTGTTCTTTTCGGGTTCGCTTTCCAACACCTTGAGTTCGGGGTTTACAACCGCAGACATCATATAGTCACCGGCCACGGCTGCCCATGCATCCGATGTGATGCTGACCGTTTCACCCGATTTGATGCCTTTGTCATAAGACAAGCGGAAAATGTTGTTTCTGCCGGCAGCAATGTCTACATCGACCGGCTCGGTAACATCCACTTTTCCTATGTTGCTTATCGTAACGGTAAAGGTCAATTCCGTTCCGGGGTCAACCTGACCATAACCGCCCTCCCAAGTCAACGAATCCACCGTCAAATCGGGATAAGATACTTTTTCTCTAAAATACAAGTTGTCAAAAGAAAACACGACGTCTTCTTCGGTCTGTTCGTTTCGATAGGTTAACGTTGCTTCACCTTCGATGGTCTCAGGAGTGGTAAACGTCCAACGGCGGAAACCCCAACCTGTACCTACCATCACCTCGGCAGAGGCTACCTCGGTGCCGCCGATGTCGATAACGGCGAAAACCGGTTTCTTCACACTGCTCTTGATAGAGGCAGAGACTTCATACGTCGTATTGGGCTTTAATGCGGTTAAGGTTTGTTGGATGCTGCTGCCTATCGGTAATGAAGCGCCCATAGAGTCACCCAAGCCCACACCGGCTTGGATGGCCGCCTCACCGGTCGTACTCCACACACCGGTATCGGCATCATCAAACCCACCGTTGCTCACAATCGCCTCACCGTCAACGACTGTCACCGTACAAGTATCTTTCAATCCATTCGGCAAAGTAGCGGTTATCGTAGCGGTACCCTTGCCGACGGCAATGACCGTACCGTCTGATGCATAAGCGACATCCGCCTTATCCGTGCTCCACACAGCACCGGTCAAATCCGCGGCGGCAGGCAACGCTTGTATTTTCAGTGCGAAGGTGCGCCCCGGCATCATCGACAGTTCCCCACGGTTAAGGTCAATACTCGTTGCCTGTACGGGGGCATCGTCCTCTGCCGATACTATCACGGCACCACTGCACAGCATGCCGATAAGCAATACCGTCGAGAGAGCCCAAACCATCCATCGCTTTGTTTGTCTTAGCATAATGTATTCCCCTTTCAACTTTGCGCTGTCAGAACCATAAGAAAAGTATATCAACATATTTACAAAAAAGCAATCCTTTTTATAAATAAAGTTTACGCTCACAACTGTACCTTACATCGTTTCAGGAGCATCAATTTTGAGTAAAGTTAAGACATTTTTTAATACAATCCGCGTGGCTTCGCACAACGCCAAACGCGCTTGTTGCAGAGCGCTTTCGACACCGCGTACCCGGCAGGCATTGTAGAACTTGTGGAACAGCGTCGCCAATTCCTGCGCATACCGCGTCATACCGGCAGGGTCTTGTGCTTTGGCGCACGCTACAAGTTCCGACTCATAGCTTGCCAAATGCCGAATCAACTCGCGCTCCTCCGGTTCGACCAACAACACGGTGGCGGCATCGGGACACAAGGTCACCCCGTCTTCTGCCAAGGTGCGAAAAATCGAACACAGTCGTGCGTGCGCATACTGTACATAATACACCGGATTCGAGGACGATTGCTCAATCGCCAAACCCAAATCAAAATCCATTTGCGTGGACGCCTCACGCAAGTTGAAGAAAAACCGCGCCGCATCTACCGGCACTTCGTCTAACAAATCCGCTAACTGAATCGCCTTTCCGGAGCGCTTGGACATACGCACTACCTCGCCGTCGCGCATCAGACGTACCAATTGCATCAGCTTGATTTGTAGTTTTTCGCCGTCCAATCCAACCGCATCCAGTGCCCCTTTCATACGGGCAACGTGTCCGTGATGGTCGGCGCCCCACAC
>JAZSOY010000040.1:0-6654 GCA_045537155.1 Acutalibacteraceae bacterium | reverse complement strand
CGGATTCTTTTGGCTTTATTCCTCATTCTGATGGTATCTGCCGGATTTATGAAGAAAGAGCCCGGACGTGCAAGCGTCACAGGTTTTAAGGGCAGTATCTCAATCGAAAACAGCGAATCCAATGTGCGCTTTTCAGATATCGCTGCGAATGAATCCGCTCTTTCTTCACTGTATGATTTGGTTGATTTTCTGAAGGAGCCGGAAAAATATGTGCGCATGGGGGCAAGGATTCCTCACGGCGTTCTGCTTTACGGGCCTCCCGGTACGGGAAAAACTCTCCTCGCCCGAGCGCTTGCAGGAGAGGCGGGCGTTCCGTATTTTGCGCTTTCCGGTTCGGATTTTGTAGAAATGTATGTGGGTGTCGGTGCCTCGCGCGTGCGTGATTTGTTTGAACAAGCGAAGAAAAATAACCCGTGCATTATTTTTATCGATGAAATTGATGCGGTCGGTCGGCAACGTGGTGCCGGTTTAGGCGGCGGCCACGATGAGCGCGAACAAACCTTGAACCAGTTGTTGGTGGAAATGGATGGTTTCGGTGCTAACGAGGGTGTTATTATGATGGCGGCGACCAACCGTCCGGATATTTTGGACCCGCCACTGATGCGACCGGGCCGTTTTGACCGTCAGATTGTGGTAAACTATCCCGATATCAAGGGACGTGAGGCCATTCTGCGCGTGCACGCGAAAGGCAAGCCCTTGGCTCCCGATGTTAAGTTGGCGGTGATTGCCAAATCGACGGCCGGCTTTACCGGTGCTGATTTGGAAAACCTGTTGAATGAGTCGGCATTGTTGGCTGCTCGCCGCGGTTTACACGCCATTACCATGAAGGAAATTGAAGAGGCAACGTTGAAAATTATTGTGGGTACGGAAAAACGTAGTCATGTCATTTCCGAAAAAGACAAGCGAATTACGGCGTTCCACGAAGCCGGACATGCGATTGTGTCGTATTTCCGGCCCACGCAAGACCCGGTACACCAAATCTCCATTATTCCGCGCGGTATGGCAGCCGGATTCACGATGAATCTGCCCGATAATGACCATCAGCACATGACCAAGCAACGGATGCTTGAGGATATTGAAGTGTTGCTCGGCGGTCGTGTGGCTGAAGAATTGGTAATTGGTGATGTTTCCACCGGTGCGTCCAACGATTTGGAACGTTCAACCGAAACGGCACGCAAGATGGTGACTAAGTACGGTATGAGCGACAATTTGGGGCCGATTGTGTTTGGCGCCTCGGAGTCGAACGAGGTGTTCCTCGGTCGAGATTTCGGTCACACGCGTAATTATTCGGAGGAAGTTGCCGCCAAAATTGATAGCGAGATGAAAAACATTATCACCGATGCGTATGCGAATACGCGTAGCACCTTGGCGGAGCATCGGGATAAACTCGATATCATTGCACAGTATTTAATGGACCATGAAAAGATGGACGGTGACCAATTTGTTGCCGCGATGGAAGGTCGCGAAATACCGGCGTATTCCAACAATTCTATGTTTCAAAAAGAGGAATAAAAGCCAATGGGCAGGGACATCCTGAGAAAGGATGTCCCTGCTTTTTTGTGCCATAAAAGGCACAACCGAAAATTTTTACAGTACTGTATAAAGTACACAGAAAGCACTCATACTACAAGCACAGTGATAGGGAGGAATGAGAGTGAAATACGATAATCAATATCCCAACGATGATGTATCCGTTAAAAGTGGCAGTAAAGGGTTTTATATTGCGTTGGCGGTTTGCTTGGTCGCGGTTTGTGGAGTAGCAGTGGCAACGTTTGTCGGTGGTATCTCCACCGATAAACCGACCACGAACACCACCGAACCGGCCACCCCAACCACCACCGTCGTGCAACCGGCCGATACACCGATTACGTCCATTCCGGATGACCGTACCACCACGCAAACGGTGACCACCACGACAACCGTACCCACGACAACAACGGTGGTAACCACCACGACGGGGCCGGCAAACTTGTTTGTGTTTCCGGCATCCAATCGCGTTTTGTTACCCTATAGTGATGCCTTGATTTATTCGGAAACATTGGACCAATGGTGCACACACAACGGCGTAGATTTTGCCGCCAAAGCAGGACAAGAAATTAAAGCACCGGCTGATGGCACAATTTCTAAAATCTATGACGACACGCTGTGGGGTGGCGTGATAGAAATCGAACACGGCGGCAATGTGGTATCGCGGTGTTGTGGTGTGAAAGCCGGCAATATCAAAGAGGGAAAGACGGTCAAAGCCGGTAGCGTTATCGGTACGGTTGTGGATATTCCTGCGGAAACGATGACCGATTCCCATATTCACGTTGAAGTGCTTGCTAACGATAAGTATGTTGACCCGTTGACATTGATTCGCGGCGAAACCGTTACGGTGCCACGTCCCGATACAACGACTGCTACGCAAACGGCGACTACCACTGCAAAATAAAAACCTGCCCTCGAAACCGCATTGGCGGAACGGCACAAAGGGCGAACAAAAAGGCTGTGACTTGTGTCACAGCCTTTTTGTCAGGTTTTACTGATTTTCATCATCCAACGATAGGGGAGCAGTTTGCAGAGAACACGATAGAATTTATAAAACAAACGGTTGGTATACCAGCGTTTGCCGCGTAGGCAACGGCGAACGGCAATCGCGGCAACGGTGGAGGCACGGCAATAGGGAAGTCGAGCGAAGGTCTTGGAGTGACCGGTGATATCTGCGACATCTAAAAATTCAGTTGCCATCGGGCCGGGGCATACCGCCAATACGTGAATCCCTCTGGGACGCAACTCTTCACATAACGCATGGGTAAAACTGGACACATACGCTTTGGTGGAACAATAAACGGCCATCCGCGGCGTCGGTGCATACGAGGCGATGGAACTGACATTCAAAATGCCGCTGCCGGCAGTCATATACGGCAAGGAAAGGTTGGTGATGGCGGTCAGTGCGCGACAGTTGACATCCACCATACCAATTTGTTCCGACATCGGCTCATTGGCAAAGGTACCGAGTTTTCCGTAACCGGCATTGTTTATCAGCAGTTGCACGGTGGCGTTTGCATCCGCCAATGCCTGGCGATAGGTATCAAAACTATCGGTTTGACTTAAATCCAATGATAAGCAACGGAAACGGCGTTCCGGATAGTCGGCCGCCAGAGCCTTCAAACGGTCGGCGCGGCGTGCTATCAACCAAATTTCATCCACTGTCTGCAGTTGTTTCACTACCTGATGTACAAACTCTCTTCCCAAACCCGAGGATGCTCCGGTGATTACGGCAATTGTCATAGTATCGACCTCCGAGGAATAGTATGCCATAAATCGCAATCGATGTAAAGGTTTTTTACTAAACACAAAAAAGTACTTCCCTTTTTATTTTTTATATGATATACTGAAACATTATAAGGGAAAATGTGAGGTTTTGGCGTATGCAGCAAACCGTGACGGAGGCAGAAGACCGCATTGTGGGACGCAATGCCGTACTGGAAGCGTTACGCTCCGGACGCGCGCTGGACAGTGTGTGGATTGCCGGCGGTGAGCGTGGGGGCAGTATCGGTGTGATTCGTGCCAAGTGTCGCGACGGTGGGATACCGGTCAAAGAGGTGGATGCTCGCAAATTGACAACGGTGGGGGGTAACAATCACCAAGGAGTGGTTGCCTTTGCCGCGTGTAAAGAATATGCCACCTTGGATGAGGTGTTTGCGCGTGCTGCCGCGGCGGGGGAATCGCCGTTTTTGTTGATATGTGATGGTTTGGAGGATTCGCACAATCTGGGTGCGATTTTACGCAGTGCCGAGGCGGCAGGTTGCCACGGCGTCGTTATTCCCAAACGGCGTTCGGTGGGACTGAATGCCACCGTGGCAAAAACGTCAGCCGGCGCGGTGGAATATGTGCCGGTGGTACGTGTCGCTAATTTGACCGACACACTTTGCCAACTCAAGGAACGTGGCGTATGGGTGTATGGTCTGGATATGGACGGCACCCCGTGGTGTCAAACCGATATGACCGGTGCCGTTGCACTGGTGGTCGGCTCAGAGGGACATGGTATCAGTCGCTTGGTGCGGGAGCAGTGCGATGGCATTTTGTCATTCCCGATGCGTGGAAGTATCAACTCTCTCAACGCTTCGGTCGCCTGCGGTATTATGGTATATGAAGTTACCCGACAGCGTTTGGGTATTAAAACAGTGGAGTGACGCGTTATGAAAAGGAAAACAGAACAACCGGAATACACCGCACGTCACGCGGCAGGACAACCCGTCTTGACCGAGGAACAATCCCATACAACGGAGTTTCCGATGGTGGGTGAACAGACGAATGCGTATAATGAGGTGATTCCTTCCGTTGAGGAACCGCCGGTAACCAAACCCAAAGCCAAGCGCCGTGGGTGGTTTCGTCGTCGAGCCGAAGCACGCGCACAAGCCAAAGCCTTGTTGTTAGCGGAAGAGGCTACAGATGAGGAAGATACCGCGCCGGTGGAGGAAGTGTCCGACGACACGCGTGAGATTCCCTCCACCGACGGGACGATGGAACGTACGCAGGTCATTGAACTGGCGGAGGAAGGCGGTAGCCATTTAGCAGAGGAAGAACCCGCGCAGATGTTGCTGGAGGGGTTCGGCGAGGAAGAAAGTACGGCGGAACCGGAGTTAGGCCGCGAGGAAACGTTGCGGCGTATTCGTTTGGAAAAGATTCAAGATTTTGAACAGCGTCGTGAACAGCACGAACGGGAATTAGCCAACGCCGAGCAAGCCGCAGAAACCGATGTATCGGGTGAGAGTGAGCAAACAGCAGCGGAAGAGGAAACACCGGTGGCTGTCGAAGAACCGTTACAGGAAACATTGGAAACGGTTTCGTTGGGTGTGTTACGGCAACAGCTGAACACCCAAATTCATCACTCCAATATTACCTTGATGCTCGGTGTTTTGCTGGAGGCGGTGTTGTTCTTTATCGCCGCGTTCTCCGTGGCTTCACCGGCGATTGCAATGAATCCGATAACGTATCTCCTCTTACATTTGGTGGTATTCGGCGGTCTGCTGGTTACCAATGTGCGTGCATTGCGTCGCGGCTTGTCGGTATTGTTTAAGCGGCACCGTTGGACCACCGAAGGTGTGGCAGCGTGGGTAGCCATCCTCACACTGGTGCATACGGCTTTATTGGCGCTGAACACCACCGGCATTGCCGATGGCTCTGCGCCGATGTTGACCGGTATTACGGGTTTCGGGTTGCTACTGTTGCAAATTGCCAATCGTTTGGAATTAAATCGGCGCTTAAACGACGTTGCGATTATGGCGGCTCCGGATACCAAACTGGTTGCCAAACACATTGAAAACGACGTGACAGCGGAAGAAATCGGCCGTCCGGCTGTGGCACTGGGTGTGCCGCGTGTGGCCTATTTCCGCACCACCGAGGATATCGAAGGATACACCGATACAGAGGGCTTTGACCCGACCAGTAATTTTCTTGACTGGTATTTGCCGGTGACGGTGGCATTGTCGCTGCTGTGTGCCTTTGTGTTCTTGCTCTTGAATGGGTTCACCTCTTGGATTTATGCTGTGACCTTACTGTGTGGTATGATGGCCGTTTCGTTGCCGGTCGTACTGTGCTTGTCGTTGCGTGCGACATTGGCGGTAGCGGACAAGCATATCGGTGAATATCAAACGGCGATTTCGGATTTCCGTGCCGTGGAATCTTTTGGTGACATTCACGCTGTCGCTTTGGATGCGATGGAATTGTTTCCGGAAACCAGTGTGTTACTTCACGGTATTAAGACGTTTTCCGGCACGCGTGTGGACGAAGCCATTTTGGATGCGGCTTCGGTGTGTATTCGCGCCGGTGGACCACTGTCCCATGTCTTCCGCCGTATGATTGTTAACAAGGTGGATATGTTACACGAAGTGGATACGTTGGTATACGAGCAAGATATGGGGTTGTCCGGTTGGATTAGCGGACGACGTATTTTGATTGGTAATCGTCGGTTGTTGGATAACCACGGCATTGATATTCCGTCGCGCGATTACGAGGAACGCTACGCCAAAAACGGCCGCCAGTTGGTTTACTTATCGATTGCCGGCGAATTGTCTGCCATGTTTGTGGTCAGTTATACGGCTGACCCGCAAGTGCAGCGCGTGTTAAAATCGTTGACTGAACGCCATATTACGTTGTTGGTACGTACGTGTGACCAAAATATTTCGGAATCGTTGTTGACTTCGGTGTTTGCGCTTGATGGGTTTTATGTGGAACTGTTGAATGCGCCGGCCGGTCGTTCTTTTGAAACGCTGGTCGCAGGGGTTTCCGCCACCGAGCCGGCAGCCATTGTATCGGCCGATAATTCACTGGGTGTGATGGCTGCGCTGGCTCAATGTCGTCGCCTGCGTGCCGGTCGACGTGTATTCCAAGTGTTGCAGGCGATGTTCGGTATTATCGGCATGGTGATTATGGCGGTGGTGTCGCTGTTTGGCGGCGCGATGTTCCAACCGCTGTACGCCATCGGAATGGTGGCCGGCAGTGCCGTAATTTTGTCAGTATTTTCGTTATTATTTTCAAAAAAATAAAAAAACCAGTAAAAACACCTTCCGTGTCATTTCCGTGATGTTCTTAACGGAGAATTGGTGGGTGGTATGTAACCGGAAGGTGTAAAAACCTTCCGGTTATTACTTTTTATGCGGTTTTTGCTGT
>JAZSOY010000216.1:0-2374 GCA_045537155.1 Acutalibacteraceae bacterium | reverse complement strand
TTGACTATAAAGCTTGTCTTCCTAAGACCGCTTGGCCTCCGACTTAAGAAACCGAAAAACGCTATATGCACCACTACAACTTCTCGTCCTATTCGGTCGGTGAAACGAAACCGTCGCGCGGCCCCGGCCGTCGTGAAATCGGTCACGGTGCGTTGGCAGAGCGCGCCTTGGTGCCGGTGCTCCCCTCGCAGGAAGAATTCCCCTATACCATGCGTTTGGTATCCGAAGTATTGTCTTCCAACGGTTCGACGTCGCAGGCTTCCATCTGCGGTTCGACGTTGGCGTTGATGGCCGCCGGTGTACCGATTAAGGCACCCGTTGCCGGCATCTCCTGCGGTCTGGTGACCGAGGGTGACCGCTTTATGACGATGGTCGACATCCAAGGTTTGGAAGACTTCTTCGGCGATATGGACTTCAAGGTCGGCGGTACCCACAAAGGTATCACCGCTATCCAGATGGACCTCAAAGTGCACGGCTTGACTCCCGCTATCATCAAAGAGGCGTTGGAAAAGACGTACAAAGCCCGTTTGTACATTCTGGACGAGATTATGCTCAAAGCCATTCCGGAAGTACGCCCCGAACTCTCCCCCTATGCTCCGAAAATGATTACCACCAAAATTGACGTGGATAAGATTCGCGAGGTTATCGGTAAGGGCGGTTCGGTCATCCAGAAGATTCAGGCCGACTTCTGCTGCGATGTCACGGTAGAAGAAGACGGTACCATCTTTATCTCCGCTATTAATACCGAAAATGCCAAACGTGCTTTGGAAGTGATTGAAACCATCGCCAAAGACCCCGAGGTCGGTGCGATTTACAAAGGTCGCGTAACACGTTTGATGGCGTTCGGCGCGTTTGTGGAAATTGCGCCGGGTAAGGAAGGCTTGGTCCACATCAGCAAGCTGGATGTTAAGCGCGTGGAGAAAGTGGAAGATGTGGTTACGGTGGGCGACGAGATTTTGGTAAAAGTCACCGAAATCGATGAGCAAGGCCGCATCAATCTGTCCCGCCGCGATGCGTTGATTCAGGTCGAGGGTTTGACTCCCGAACCGAGCGAACCGCGTGAGAGTGCTTCGCGTCCTGCCTCTCGTCAAGGTGGTTTCCGCCGTCGTGACGACCGCCGCCGCGATGACTAATCGATAACTGAAAGAGCAGAACCGGTTGGTTCTGCTCTTTTTGGTGAAATCCTCCAGTTGACAAATTTGCCGGATAACTTGACAAACGATGCGGCATATGATATACTGCATTACAATTCAATAGTAAACTGTTGATGCGGAAGTAACGGCGATGACGCCTTCACAGAGAGCCCGTGGTGCTGGAAATCGGGTAAGAAGCTGTCGTCAAATGGGCCGCGGAGGGTGCAGTCAAATGTGTCGGACACAGAGTATACTGCAACGTGAGGGCATACGTCAGTTGCCGCGGATATGTTAGTATCCGGATAAGTGCACGGCCAGGCCGTGAATCAAGGTGGCACCGCGAATCGTCTGTATTCGTCCTTGACAGAGGGTATCCCTCTGTCAAGGACTTTTTTTATGCAAGGAGTTGGAACGATGATACTACTCACCAAACGATGGCAACGCCATATCGCTCGCACACAATCACACACAAAAAACAAGTAACGGAGGAATACATTATGAACGTTAACGGCATTAATTTTGACACGTATTTCAGCAACTACCCCGACAAAAACGGCTATTTCGGTAAGTACGGTGGCGTGTATATTGACGACAAACTCACGGCTGCTATGGCGGAAATTACAGAGGCATACTATTCCATCTGCCAATCGCGCAAATTCATTGCCGAACTGCGTCGCATTCGCAAGGAATTTCAAGGCCGACCGACACCGGTGACACATCTGGAACGGCTGTCGGACGCGCTCGGCGGCACGGTGCAACTCTACGCCAAACGCGAGGACTTAAACCATTCGGGTGCTCATAAACTCAACCATTGTATGGGCGAAGCCCTGCTCGCCAAATATATGGGCAAGAAAAAGGTCATTGCCGAAACCGGTGCCGGTCAGCACGGTGTTGCACTTGCGACTGCGGCGGCATATTTCGGTTTGGAATGTGACATCTATATGGGTGCGGTGGATATTAAAAAACAAGCGCCCAATGTGGCCCGTATGAAGATCCTGGGTGCCAATGTGGTGGAAGTTACCCACGGCCTGCAAACGCTGAAGGAGGCTGTGGATGCGGCATTTGATGCCTACAGCAAGGAATATCAAGACTCCATCTATTGCATCGGCTCCGCGCTCGGTCCTCACCCGTTCCCCATGATGGTGCGCGATTTCCAGAGCGTCGTGGGTATTGAGGCACGTGAACAGTTTTTGGAAATGACCGGTCATCTACCGGATGCGATTGTCGCTTGTGTGGGTGGC
>JAZSOY010000165.1:0-4363 GCA_045537155.1 Acutalibacteraceae bacterium | reverse complement strand
CAAAAACACGGAGTTAAACCGGTTGTTTACCAAGGAAGATGCGTTAACCTATCGTGCGGCTTTATTTCATCCCAACACGGTCATTATGCGTACAGACGTGCGTCGTTCGCCGGAATGGCTGGCCGGTGCCAAGCAATGTTGCCTCTTGGGAGGACACACGTTTGCGGTGTATTTTCTGGCAAATCAATCGCCAATATACATTATGGATGACTGTATGAGCGCTTGGAGAAAAGTCATTGAAGCTAACGGCACCAGTTTTGCGTCGCGACAGCAGCAACATCAAATCAGTTACGGGCTCAAATTATTGGATATGTATTGTCGCTATCGCGAATTTTTTGGCGATGCTTACCATTTTGACACCATTATCAGCGATATCTTGTTTTCACAAATCAAGCGGTGTCTTGTCGATTCCGAGCAAGGGGTTAATCGTTGGAAAATGCTGATTGCGACCTTGAAATTGGTACGCATAAGAGATATGATACATATACCGGCACGGGTGGTATCCAAATGGCGAAAACGAGCGTAGTTGGTGGATAGAATGAGTACAAAACAAAGTGTATTAACAAACTTTCTTTGGCGATTTCTTGAGCGTTGCGGTGCTCAAGGGGTTACTTTCGTTGTATCCATCGTACTTGCTCGTCTGCTGGACCCGGAAGATTATGCGGCAGTAGCAATTATTACCGTGTTCACAACCATTCTCAGCGTATTTATTGACTGCGGATTTACCGGCGCGTTGATTCAGAAAAAAGATGCCGGCGATTTGGAATTTTCATCGGTTTTCTATTTCAACTTGGTATCGTGCGCGCTCATTTACGGTGTTCTGTTTTTTGCTGCCCCGTATATTGCCGTCTTTTATGACATGCCGGAGTTGACGGCAATGATACGTGTCAGTAGTATCAGTGTGCTGATTTCCGGTGTCAGGAGTATTCAGGGAGCCTATGTTTCTCGGCATATGTTGTTCAAGCGATTTTTCTTCTCCACAGCCGGCGGGACGATTGTGGCGGCGATTGTCGGTATCGGTATGGCCTACCTCGGTTGTGGCACGTGGGCGTTGATTGCACAAACGCTTATCAACTCCTTGATTGATACCGTTATTTTGTGGATTACCGTGAAATGGCGTCCGAAAAAGATGTTCTCCATCCGTGAATTGCGTTGCTTACTTTCCTATGGGTGGAAGTTATTGGTGTCACAGTTGATATCTACTATCTATAACAATCTGCGTTCGCTGATTATCGGTAAATTGTATACCAAAGCCGATTTGTCATTTTATAACAAAGGACATTCTTTCCCGACGTTGTTGACGTCAAACATCAATACCGCGATTGATAGTGTGTTGTTACCGACCATGTCCTCACAGCAAGAGGATAGGAATGTGGTAAAAGCGATGATGCGCCGTGCCATGAAAATCAGCACCTATATTATGGCGCCGATGATGATTGGACTTGCTTGTTGTGCGGAACCGGTTATCGAATTGCTTCTTACCGAAAAGTGGTTGCCGTGCGTCCCGTTTTTACGCGCATTTTGCATTATCTATATGTTTCATCCCATTCAAACAGCCAATTTGAATGCTATCAAAGCGGTGGGACGCAGTGACATCTATCTGAAACTGGAAGTTGCCAAAAAAATTGTCGGATTGGTTTTGCTGGTATCGACCATGTGGTTCGGTGTGGAGGTAATGGCATATAGCCAAATCGTCGGAACCATCCTATCCATGATGATTAATGCCTACCCCAACAAGAAACTGTTGGGATACAGTTACTTTGAGCAAATGAAAGATGTTATGCCGGGCATTGCCTTATCCTGCCTGATGGGAGCGTGCGTTTGGCTGTTGCATTTTTTACCGATACATATCTTTCTTGTTTTGGTTCTTCAGGTTGTTTTCGGGGCTTGTTTTTACATTGCCGGTTCACGGATACTCAAATTGGAATCGTTTACCTACGTTCTGGAAACGATTAAAGCCGTGTTCAAAAAGCATGTGTAAGTAGGGCTTACCGGTTGTCAATCAAAGTGGGTGATGTTGTGAACGGAATGGGTGGCAATACCGATATACTTTTCAAGACACTGGATATGATGGCCATGGCGCTTTCCGGTCGGCAAGTGGAAGCTTTGATAGACTACGAGGGTGAGTTGCCATCCATTTATGCATTAGCCAAGCGACATTCGGTCGCGGTTTTGGTCTATTATGCAATCGGCTCGCTGAAAACCAATCAACCGCAGGATGCTACAATAGAAAAACTACTGCACCAATGGAAACGGGATGTCGATATCGCGGTGTGGAAGACCGTTTTGTTTGAAGAAGAGCGAGAACGGTTGTTTGCACACCTGAACGCTATCGGCTGTTGGTATATGCCATTAAAAGGACAAGTGTTGAGAAACGACTATCCCCAAGCCGTCATGCGTGAAATGGCAGATTTTGATATACTGTTTGATGAGAAGTTTACCGAGCAAGTGCACGACTATATGGTGGAAAGCGGGTATTCGGTGGCCTCCTACCAAAAAGGATATTGCGATGAGTATTTGAAAGAGCCGTTTCTGAATATGGAGTTGCACCGCCGCTTATTTCACGAATCCAATGACGAGGTGTGGGCATCCTATTTTGCTGATATCAAGGACCGATTGATTCCCACCGGGCCATACAGTTACCGTATGAGCGACGAGGATTTTTATCTTTTTATGACGGCACACGAATACAAGCACTACCACACCAGCGGCATTGGTTTGCGCGCTTTGGCGGATGCGTATGTGTTTTTGTCTGCTCATCCGCAGTTGGATTGGCAATATGTATCTCGCGAAATGAAGCGATTGAGAATAGGTGACTATGAAAAGAAACGGCGAGAATTGTGTGTAAAAGTATTTGAACAAGGGTGTACCGGGTTGAGTGAAGCGGAGCAGGAACTATTATACTATTTTGTCACTTCCGGCACCTTTGGGACGACGAAACACGCCATTGAAAATTATTACCGAGAAAAACGAGGGGACAAACAAGACCTCCGTTCTCAAAGAGGAAAAATGCGGTATTTATGGTATCGTTTGTTTCCCTCGCGTGAGTTTATGGCGCATATTTATCCGTCTGTGCAAAAACACAAACTACTGTTACCGGCGTTCTATATCCATCGTATCCTACGTTCTCTATTGGTACATCGGGATAGGATTGTTAAAGAATACGATATTGTGAAAAAATTATAAACAGAGAAGGCGTCTATGCACATAGATGCCTTCTCTGTTTTGTGGGGTAAGGTGTCAGATTGACAGACGACCGTGTCTTGTAAAACGGTTAGCAGTGACAGCCGTCTTCGCCTTTGGGCGGGAAAAACTCGTCGACGGGGAAACACATCTTTTTGAAAATGTCGCACGGGTTTTCGGTGTTCGGGCAGCACTCTTTGGACGGCATGCAGAAGTCGTAAATCGGCATCAGCATTTGCACGTTGCGGATGAGTTGTACGATGGTAAAGATGCCCAACGATACCAATACCAGTTTTTCGCAACCGGAATCCACAAAGTTGCCGCCGTACGTTTCACATACGCAGGCAGGGATACACGAAGCGGCGCAATCGCACTTACAGCCGCAATCGCATCGTTCCACTAAACGCGCAGCCAGCACCACGGGTTCAGCCACCTGCACACAGCAACGGGGCATATTGCGCGTCGGCATTTCCTGACGGTCGTGGTGTTCCGGACAAAACTCACTGGTGAACACCTTGACGTTGCCTTCGCTGCCGAACAAAATGACTTTCTTTTGGAAAATGGCAATGCCTTTGACGTTGCAGCAACCGGTGCCGTGTCCCGAGTACACTTCCAGTGTCACGCCAAAGAAGAACGTGATGTCGCAGGAATAGTAGCCGCGGTTAAACGGCAAGGCTTCCACGTCAATGTAGGTGCTGACTACTTCCGCTTTTTTGGCACGAATACTGACAGCATGGTCGATTACCATTTGGTCGCGTTCTGTAAAGAACACGCGCAAATCTTCCAGGCAGTCTTTGTCCGAGCAGGAGTCGTACACGCGGCCGGCGTCTACACACACGGCTTCTTTACAACCGTTTCCGGACATATACTTGTTGTTATCAGCCATAAAAATCCTCCTATGTCACAAGATAGGGGCAGTCTTCGGGTGACGGCACCCTTCACTGCTATCTTATGACATAGAAGGCGTTATGTGCTTATAGTTTGGTTAATTTGGCAAAAGTCGCCATAATTTTCTTGTTGCCGGCGGTTTCAAACGCGATAGTCAGCAACAAATCGTTACCCATCGCTTGGACGTTCAAAATCTGACCGACGCCGAATGTTTTATGACGTACCATATCACCGACCTTCCAATGCTCTGTCGTGGTGGCCGGCTTCGATAAGTCGGAGGCCAAGCGGGTCT
>JAZSOY010000010.1:0-1734 GCA_045537155.1 Acutalibacteraceae bacterium | reverse complement strand
CCGCTTGGCCTCCGACTTATCCGCATAAGTCGGAATCCACGAATTGTGTTCCACACCGGGAAACACCGTTAACGTGGCGTGGCCGCCGGCTTGATTCACGGCTTCGGTCATACTTTCCGACAAATTCAGCGGAACCGCAGGGTCTCGGTCACCATGAAAAACACGCAACGGCAGTTTTTTCAGCGCCTCGGCACGCCACGTCATACCACCACCGCAGACCGGTGCCGCCGCCGCAAACAAGTCGGGATAGGTACAAATCATTTCCCAGGTTCCGAAACCACCCATACTCACACCCGTGATGGTAATACGGTCGCGGTCGACGTTACATGTTTCCGCAATGTGCTGTATCAATTCATGCAACGGCAACACCAAGGCGTTCCAAACCAACCCCTCCGGACACTGCGGTGACAAGGTCAACACCCGCAAGCCGTGGTAATTCGGTTGCTCACAAAACACCTTAGTCACTGCCGGAAACCGGCGAATGAAAGACAAATCCGTGCCGCGTTCACCTGCACCGTGCAGAAAAACAATCAGCGGCAACCGTTCGCTCTTTGGTTCCCAATCGTCCGGTGCCGTTAACACATACGGCAACGACGGGAAAGAACCGGTTGCTTGAAATATATGCTCACTGTGCATCCGGAACCTCTGTATCAGACGGTGTATCGTCATTCGATGCATCGGGCGTCTCAGGAGTCGACGACTCGACATTGCTTACACGCAACTGAATGATTTCGCCTGCCTTCACCGGTGAACCGGCGACCGGTGTACTGGATTCCACCAACCCTTTTTCCAACTCCGACACCTGCAACAGCAACGTTTCCCCGATTCGGTAACCTAACGCTTCCAAATACAGTCGGGCATGTTCTTCGGTCCAACCTCTGACATCCGGCATTTTGCTTTCCATCGGTCCGGCACTGAGTATGACGCGAATGGTCGTGCCGCGCTCCACCTTTTCGCCGGCTTTCGGCGATTGGGATACCACGCCGCCTTTTTTTACTTTTCCACTGTACTCATACCCTTTGATTTCAACCGTCATATCACCAGACAGTTTATTCCCGGTGATTTCCGCCCACGTCTTACCGGCAAAATCCTCTACCGCAAACAACGCACTGCCGGTCGGCTGTGTCACAATGGCTTCGGTGGTGGTCGTGGGTTTCATAGTCAACGGACTCTGTGTCGTGGTCGTAGTCACCGATGTGCCGCCGAAATTGACCAAGCCCAATCCCTGCAACGCAAAGACGGCGATGATAGCCAGCAGCAAAAACACACCGATAAAGACAATCCATAAGTACGGAAAACGCTTTTGTTTCGTCGCCGGTTCGTCCTCGTCTTCACGCAACGACGCCACCGCTTGTGTTGCCGACAATTCATCAAACAACTGTTGGGCGGTCTGCGTACGATGCTCGGCCGACAGACGCAGGGCGCGATACAAACTTTCCTTAATATACGGTGGAATCGCATCGGCGACTTCCGCAGGCATAGTCAGCACATCGCCCTTTTTGGTACGTTGCGGTGCCTCCGGCGGCAAATACCCTGTCAGCGCAAAGAACATCGATGCCGCTAACCCGTACACATCGCTTGCCGCGGTAACCGTCGCCTCGGCAGTATACTGTTCCGGTGCGGCACAACCGGCAACGCGGCTGGGCTTGCCGGCTCCACCGGCGGTACGCATTTCCTGAATCGCAAAATTCCGCAGGCGCAGATGTCCCTCGTCATCCACCAGAATGTTTTTGG
>JAZSOY010000182.1:0-3246 GCA_045537155.1 Acutalibacteraceae bacterium | reverse complement strand
TATGTTTTGTACACAATGCGGTAAAGAAGTGGCGGATACGGCGGTCACGTGTGAGGCTTGCGGTGCCGATATCGGTGTCGCGGTCGTAGTGCCGGCGCCGGTCGCCGTGGAATCGTCTGTTGCTGTATCGGCAACCGACTGGAAACACTCTTACTTTGAAGGCGGTTTCTGGGGTTTGTTTGGTACCAACTTGTTGAAAGGGTTAGTCACGCTTATCACGTTCGGTTTGGCGTGGCCGGCGATGCACTGTTTCAAGTTGCGTTGGGTATATCGCAATACGTGTGTGGGCGGTTATCGCTTGAAGTTCAACGGTACCGGAGGACAGTTGTTCGGCAAATATATCCTGTGGTCCTTCTTGAGTATTATCACTTTCGGTATTTATGCTCTGTGGCTGCCCATTAAGTACAAACGGTGGGAAATCAGCCATGTGGAAATCAGCGAGCAGTTACCCCCGAAAGCCTAAACAACCGATTAACAGCCCCGACCAATGCGGTCGGGGCCTATTACATTATACCGGTTCGCACAGAGGTGTAAGGCTCCGACGCGAGCGGTATTCGCTGTCGCCATAAAAACAATAAGATTTCGCATATAGGCATTTACAAATGGGTGCGGGTGTGCTATACTTTGCACACAACAAAGCAAGAAGGTGCTGACGTGAAAACAACAAATACGGGACTGCTGTTGTCCGGTGTGTTGGGGATTTTACAAAAGATGATTGAGTCGGGTGCGGAAATCTATCGCGCCGAGGAAAGCGCGCTGCGGATTTTTCGTGCGTATGGCTTTATGCAGGTGGATGTGTATGCTACCACATCCAATATTATTGTGTCGTTGGAAACCGACGACGGTGTGGTGAAAACGCATACACGGCGCATCGGCCGTATCGTGACCGACATCGAAAAGGTGCATCGACTGAATGCCTTGGTGCGCCGTATTACGGCGGAACAACCGGAACCGGCCGAACTGCGTGCCGCCATGGTTGAGATTGAGAGTACGCCGCAATATCCCAATGCCGTGGTGATTGCTTTTTACGGCGTGGTTGCCGGTGCGTTTTATGTGTTTTTCGGTGGACGTTCCTTGTGGGAAACCTTGATTGCTTTCGGCATCGGCTGTATCACCGGTGTGTTGAGTTGCGTGATGGAAAAACTGCGCTTAAACAAGTTCTTAATCAAGTTTTTATGTTCCTTTTCGGCTTGTCTTATCAGTTTTTCCCTGCGAAAATGCGGACTGGTATCCGGTGTGGACTATTTGATTATCAGCAACATTATGACGCTGATTCCCGGTGTGGGGTTAACCAATTCGTTGCGGGATTTGTTTACCGGTGACAGTATTTCCGGTGTATTGCGTTTGATTGAAGCCGCCCTGCTTGCGTTGGCGATTGCCTGCGGTTATATTATCACAACCTTTTTGTTCGGAGGTGCGGTATGAGTTGGACGGATGTGGCGATTCAGGTTGTTTCTGCGTTTTGCGGTACGCTGGGTTTTGGTTTTTTATTTAACATTCGCGGCAGTAAACTGTGGTGGGCCGCCGGTGGCGGTATGGCCGCGTGGGCGCTGTTCCTTGGCTTGGGTTACTGGATTCAGGGGGAAGCGGTGCGGTATTTTATTGTGTCTATTTGCAGCACCTTGTATGCGGAACTGCTGGCACGGCGGCTGAAGACGCCGGCAACCACGTTCTTTATTATCACCCTAGTACCGTTGATACCCGGTGGTGCATTGTATCATACCACTACCTCGGCCTTTGCCGGCGATATGGAATTGTTTTTACCACGGTTGATTCATACCGCGGAATTGGCAGTGGCGCTGTCGTTGGGAATTGTAGTTGTCACGGCGTTCAGCCGACAAATTTTTAAGCGTCGTGAAGCCGTGGCCGGCGTTGACAAGGCGAAAAAATCGTGTTAAACTGATGGTAGAATTCAACAAACATAAAGGAGCGATTGTATGAAACCGGTACTGAATACAACAGAAACCGAATCGATGGTAGTTGCACCGGCACCCGAAAGTATTCCGACGGCGGCCGCAGAGAATACTGCCAATGCGGTGGTGGGATTTGGCCCGTATTTCGGACTGAGTGCTTTGTTTTCTATACCGGTTATCGGTTGGATTGCCTCTGTTTTATTTTCCTTCATTCCGAAGCGTAAGAGTTTGAAAAACTATGCGCGCGCTATGCTGGTGTGGACATCCATCGGTCTGGTGATTACGGTGCTGGTGGTGTCGTTGTTGCTGTCAGTCGGTAATTTGGTGGTGCAGGAACTCAACAACCAACTGGGTACGGAGTTCGGTGGCATTACCGATATGATTAATGTTGTGAACAATTTGAAAAACGGTAAATATTCTGCGGTGATTGCCCGCCTGGGGAATATGCTTCCCGAGGAGTACCAGCCGTTGGTGGAAGAACTCAGCACCGGTCGATACGATGAATTGATTGGCTTGGTGGCGAAGGGCGACTATGCGGGCGCGGTGGAATCCTTGCAGTCGGATGTTGGCGTCGCATTAAAGAACAAGGTGGGCGAAGATGCCTATAACGTCCTTATTGATGAATTGGAAAAAGCCGCCGACACCGGTGAGAAAGCACAGTGGATAGAAACGGTACAGAAGTTTGCCAGTGGCGATGTAATGTCGATTGTGACCGAAATGATATCGTAAATTCAACAAAAAAACCACCTTTGGGTGGCTTTTTTGCTACTTGAGGACATACTAAATCAAGAGGTGAGTGAATTGAAGTTGAATTATAGACGTACCGTACTCATTGGTTTCGGCTTTATGTCGATTTTGGCGTTTTGGCAGTTTTATGACCAAGTGATTCCGTATTTGTTGGAAAATACGTTTGGGTTGACGACATTTGCCGCCAACGCGATTATGTCGATTGACAATGTGTTGGCGATTTTTATGTTGCCGCTGTTCGGTATGCTGTCCGACCGTACACATACGCGTTTGGGACGGCGCACACCGTATATTTTGTTCGGCACCTTGGCGGCGGTGGTACTGATGGTGGTGCTGGCGTTTTTCCAAGAGGTGCGGCATTTTACCGGATTTACCGTTACGCTGATTCTATTGTTGGTTGTGATGGCAACCTATCGCACGCCGACGGTCGCGTATATGCCGGATGTAACCGAAAAATCGAAGCGCAGTGAGGCCAATGCGATTATCAATTTGGTGGGATACATTGGCGCTATTTTTTCCACCGTGGTGATGATGTTCTTGCTTCGCAGTGAAAAAAATGCCGCCGGTGAGACGGTATATGCCGACG
>JAZSOY010000193.1:0-4774 GCA_045537155.1 Acutalibacteraceae bacterium | reverse complement strand
ATGGATTTACCGGCACCGGTTTCACCGGTTAACACGTTAAAACCGGTATGGAAATGAATCTCCGCACGTTCAATGACCGCAATGTTCTCAATATACAAACACTCCAACATAGTGCGTTACTCCTGCCGTTGCAGTTTTTTTATCTCTTCCACCAATTCAATGGCGTGCTCCTGCGATTTGGTGATACATACAAACGTATCGTCACCGGCCAACGTGCCGATAACCAACTCCCAGTGCAACGAATCCATGGCCGCACACACCGCCTGCGCCATACCGGCGATACATTTCACCACCACCAGATTGTAAGCAAAATCCACACTGCGCACCGCATCACGGAACATCGTATGGAAACGCGTAGGAATGTGCGTCTTTTCCGGCGCCGCCACCGCATAACGATAGGCACCGCTTTCGTCTAACGTTTTCAGCAAACGAAGTTCTTTGATGTCACGCGACACCGTTGCCTGTGTCACGACAAAACCGCTTTCCTGCAATGCCGTCATCAGCTCATCCTGCGTTTCAATACGGCGACTTTGGATGATTTCCAAAATACGAGACTGACGTTTGGTTTTCATATCCTCACACCTTTCTGTGCAGTAATTTTTGTTCTAAAGTTTGATAAAATGAGCGCTCTTGTATATGAATCAGCGACGCTTCGGTCAGCGAACGCTGAATCCGTACGGTTCCGTTTTCACAAAGCGGTACGGCGGCTTCGCCGTCCACGGTAACAAACACCGGCACGTCTCGACGAGAACCGGCGGTGAGCGTTAATACCGCATCGGTCGGAAATAAGCACGGCCGTGTGTGCAACGAATGAGGACACACCGGCGTGAGCAATAAACACGCTAATGCCGGGTCGACGATTGGGCCACCTGCCGATAACGAGTAGGCGGTTGAGCCGGTCGGCGTAGCCACAATCACGCCGTCTGCTTGGTAGGTGGTTACCGTTTCTCCGCGATTCTGAACCCCCACCTCAATCATACGCGATAGCGCACCGCGCGACACCACCACCTCGTTCAGTGCCTCAAAATGCACCTCACCGTCGGTACTGTCGGCTGTAACGTCCAATAACATACGATGCTCAATGGCATAGTCACCGGTAAGTAAACAACTCAGTTTATCCAATTCGTTCAGTTCCAATCCGGCCATAAAACCCAGACGGCCGCTGTTAATCCCCAACACCGGTTTCCCAAACGTCGTGGCGCGCTTTGCGCAATGAATGATGGTACCGTCACCACCCAAAGCAATCACCGCATCGCACTCGGCTAAGCACGCATCCATATCGTGCGGCGGAAACGCGGTATCGGCCGGCATACAAAACTCAATGCCCAGTTGACGTAGCGCCGCGCACACCTGCTCCGGTGCGTGTGTGCCGTCTGCCGTCTGATAATTCGGAATGACAGCCAATTTCATATCGGTACCTCCCCTCTTTACACACTATTGTAAATGAGCAAAAGCCTCATTTACCAGTGTACGAATCTCTACGCTCATCGGTGCGTCCTCTGCCGAACGACGCAACGCAGCGATATATTCAATATTGCCCGACGTCCGACCGGCGCCACCCGTGATAGGCGATGCACTTAATCGTTCTATTGTGCACCCTTGCTCTGCAAAAAAATCACACAGTTCATGCAAGACACGATAATGTACTCGGCGGTCACGCACGATGCCGTTTTTACCGACATCCGCACGTCCGGCCTCGAATTGCGGTTTTACCAATACGAACAACCGCGCCTCGTCTTTCAAAAAGCCAAACACCGCCGGCAACGCGACACGCAACGAGATAAACGACACATCCATCGTCAGTACGTCCACCGAACGCGGTGCAATCTGCTCTGCTAACAACGAATAATCACGAATATCTGTACCCGACATATCCACCACGCGGGCATCGGCACACAGCGACGGATGCAGTTGTCCGTGTCCCACGTCGATGGCATATACCCGTGCGGCGCCGTGACGCAACAGACAATCGGTAAATCCACCGGTAGAGGCTCCGACATCCATCGCCACACAGCCCTCATTTAGTGGTGGAGTCTGTGATAGAATATGCTCTAATTTGAAGCCACCGCGACCGACATACGCCATGGTATCTGCCGTGCAAACCACCGTATCTTTCTCCGCTACGCGATGGGACGGCTTTTCGATTACCGTACCGTTTACCGTCACAGAACCGGCACGAATCGCCTCACACGCTTTGTCGCGTCCGGTAGCCAGTCCGTGCTGCACCAGATAGGCATCTAAGCGTTGCTCATTCGGCACGGTCGGTTTCCTCCCCTAACAAGCGGCGCACCATCCCCTCGGTATCCAATCCGACAAGGCGCAAACCGTCTGCCAACGAGCAAGTGGGAATGGCGGTATGAATGGCCGCCGTTTCGTATTTGCCTGTGTATCGGCGGTCCGTCAATGCCGCACCGAATTGTTGGGCAATGCCACCGCGGTAGGCACTTTCTTCGAAGAAAACTACCCGTGTATAAGAAGCAGCCAGTGTCAACACATCCTCTGGTATCGGGAAAATACGGTTGAGTTTGACAATGGAAATCGGTAATTTGGAACGCAGCCGCTTGGCAGCTTGCAACGCATTACCGAAGAGTCTGCCGTAGGTAATCACCAACGTGCTTGCCAACGGGTCACGGAACAAGGTATAGGGTTGTCCGTCCGGAGAATACGAAGCCAACGTCGCCGACTCGCCGCCTTTCGGATACCGCACCGCGGCAATGCCGTCGGTGTGGTACACCGCTTGTTTCAGCATCCATTCCAGTTCCGCAAACGTGGCCGGCGCATAGATGGTTGTGTTGGGGATGGTGGATAAAAACGGCACATCGTAGATTCCTTGATGTGTTTCTCCATCATCCGGTACAATACCGGCGCGGTCAATCGCCAGCACAATATGGTTATTCATAATAGAGGTATCGTTGAGCAACTGGTCGTAGGCACGCTGCAGAAAAGTCGAGTACACCGCAAACACCGGCAACGCACCGCCGACAGCCAAACCGGAGGCAAAGGTGACGGCGTGCTCCTCGGCAATACCGACATCCAGAAACCGCGTCGGATACCGTGCGGCAAATTCCGTCAGTCCGGTACCGCCGGTCATCGCGGCAGTGACAGCACACAGACGAGTATCCTTTTCCGCCAATTCACACAAGCACTTGCCTGCCGCATGCGAAAAACCGGGAACGGACGGTTCCGGTGTACCGGTCTGCACATCGAAATGCGCAATGCCGTGATACGTATCCGGACGGCGTACCGCATAGTCACTTCCCTGCCCTTTCACCGTAGCCACGTGCACCAGCACCGGACGATTCAGGTTTTTGGCCGTGTTCAGGGCGCGCATCAAATCACGCAGATTGTGTCCGTCTACGGGACCGAGATAGTGGTAACCCATCTGTTCAAACAAGGGGCTGGCACGATAAAACAAGTTCTTGATGCGTACTTTGAGCCGCACAAAACCTTGTTGTAACGGCTTACCGATAAGCGGAATCGCCTCCAGTACGCTGCTTAAACCGCGTTTGGCACGTACATACCGCCCACTGGCACGCAAAGTCGACAAATGGCGCGCGACAAACCCTACGTTGCGGTTAATCGACATTTGGTTGTCATTGAGCACAACCACAATGCGGTCATTGCTGCGTCCGGCATTGCATAATCCCTCGTATGCCAATCCACCGGTTAAGGCACCGTCGCCGATGACCGCCACCACGTGACCGGTATCGCCTGCCATCGTTTTTGCGCGCGCGATGCCGCTTGCCGCCGATATGGACGTGCTGCTGTGGCCGGTCACAAACGTGTCGTACACACTCTCTGCCGGTCGCGGAAAACCGGAAATACCGTCGGTTCGGCGCAACATCGAAAACGCGTCTTGTCGACCGGTCAGCAGTTTATGGGCATAACATTGATGTCCGACATCCCATACGATTTGGTCATCGGGCAACGCAAATTGCCGGTGTAACGCCACGGTCAGTTCCACAACCCCCAAGTTGGAGGCAAGATGACCACCGTTTTTTGCCACGGTTTCCAAAATGGTTTGCCGTAGTTCCGTACATAGCGGCTCCAATTGTGTGAACGGCAACCGTTTGAGGTCCTCCGGTGAATGGATGGTGGATAAAATTGAAGATACCGTATCCATACATACCCCTACTTCCCTTGCGATATCAATACGTTCGTGCCAACAAGGCATCCGCTAGCGCCGATAAATCCTCACGATTGTCCGCAAATGTCGTCAACGCTTGTTTGGCTTGTTCCGTATACATAGCCGCCAATCGTTTTGCCTCGTCTAAACCAAGCAACGACACGTACGTCGTTTTGCCGTGTGCCGCGTCACCGCCGACGGGTTTCCCCCATTGTTCCGACGTAGCGGTCACATCCAAAATATCATCCACAATTTGGAAACAACGTCCCAACGCCGCGCCAAATGCATTCGCGCTTTCAATTTGGCGGTCGGTACCGTCACCCAAGATGGTGCCCATACAGCACGCCGCTTGCAGTAACGCACCGGTTTTTCCCTCCTGTAAGGTTTGCAACGTGGTCAAATCCGGTGTTTTTCCCTCGCACGCCAAATCCAATACTTGTCCGCCAATCATCCCATGGATACCGGCACGTGTTGCCAATACCTCCGCCGCACGTAAGACCGTCGCCGGCGGTATATCGGGATGCGGCTTCAGCATCACCTCAAATGCGTGATTGAGCAACGCATCGCCTGCCAATAAGGCCATGGTTTCACCGTAAGCCGCGTGTACCGACGGTTTACCGCGCCGCAACGGACTGTTATCCATGCAGG
>JAZSOY010000108.1:0-3856 GCA_045537155.1 Acutalibacteraceae bacterium | reverse complement strand
ATTTTTCCACGTTGGCATCGGTGATTGACAATCCGCATTTCCGCTTTGTCAAAGGGGATATCTGTGACCGAAAAGCCGTCTATGCCTTGTTTGAAGAAGAGAAACCCGATATGGTGGTGAATTTTGCCGCCGAAAGCCACGTTGACCGTTCCATCGAAAATCCGGAAGTGTTTCTGCAGACGAATATTTTGGGCACGCAGGTGATGATGGATGCTTGCCGGAAATACGGTATTACACGCTATCATCAAGTGTCTACGGATGAAGTGTACGGTGATTTGCCGTTGGACCGCCCCGACTTGTTTTTCACGGAAGAAACCCCGATTCACACCAGTTCGCCGTATAGCAGTTCCAAAGCAGGTGCGGATTTGTTGGTGCAGGCTTATCACCGCACGTTTGGATTACCCGTAACTATTAGCCGTTGTTCTAATAACTACGGTCCTTACCATTTTCCTGAGAAACTGATTCCGTTGATGATTGCGAATGCCTTAAATGACAAACCGTTGCCGGTATATGGTGAAGGATTGAATGTCCGCGACTGGTTGTATGTCGAGGACCATTGCAAAGCCATTGACTTGATTATTCACAAAGGGCGTGTCGGTGAGGTGTATAACATCGGCGGACACAACGAAATGAAGAATATCGACATTGTTAAAATCATATGTAAAGCATTGGGGAAACCCGAAAGCCTGATTACTTATGTTACTGACCGCAAAGGTCACGATATGCGTTATGCGATTGACCCCACCAAAATTCACACGGAATTAGGTTGGTTGCCGGAAACTAAATTTGCAGACGGCATTCAAAAAACCATCGATTGGTACTTAAACAACCGAGAATGGTGGGAGACCATCATATCGGGTGAATATCAAGACTATTATGAAAAAATGTACGCCAATCGGTAAGAATGTGTGTGGCGTGTAAGGAGTCGTATGAAACAGTTTCAATTGGTGGTCAAACGGGTGTTTGACATTGTCGTATCGTTTTTAATGATTGTGGTGCTCACGGTTATTCCGGTACTCATTGTGGTGCCGATTTTGGTAAAATGCTCTTCTAAAGGTCCGGCTGTTTTCGTGCAAGAGCGTATGGGAAAAGGACAAAAGGTGTTCAACATCTACAAGTTCCGTACGATGCGTTTGCCGCCGGAGGGCACCTACAGTGTGAATGGCAAACTCTATAAACCAAACGGCGAGTTGTTAGAGCCCTCATCTACCCGTATTACCAAAATCGGTGCCGTGTTGCGGAAAACCAGTTTGGACGAGTTAATGCAACTGTTCAACATTTTGAACGGCACAATGAGTTTTGTCGGCCCTCGACCGACGTTACCGTATCAGGTGGAAAATTACACCGAAGAGCAAAAAAGACGCTTTGAAATGCGTCCCGGTGTTACGGGATGGGCACAAGTCAACGGTCGTAACGGTTTGACGTGGACAGAGAAAATCCAATACGACATTGAGTATGTAGACAATTTTACTTTATGGATGGATATCAAAATTCTCTGGAAAACGGTTGCCGTGGTTTTTAAGAAAGACCAAATTGAGTTTACCAAAGAAGATACGGTTATCAACAAGAAAGAGTCTTAAGAGGTACAACCAGTGAAAGCATTTGTTTTAGCCGGCGGTCTGCCGCAAATTGAATTGTTAAAACAATTAAAACACCGCGGCATTGCCACGGTGCTGGCAGATGGTAATGCCAACGCGATTGCGCGCCCGTATGCCGATGTATTCTATCAAATCCCGATTTTTGACGTGGATGCTGTGAAAGAAGTCGCTGTTAAAGAACAGGTGGATTTCATCATCACCGTATGCGCAGACCAAGTATTGTTAATCTGTGCACAGGTATCCGAACTGTTGGGGTTACCGTGCTATATTGACTACGAAACCGCAAAAAATGTTTCCGATAAGAAATACATGAAGCAGATTTTTTGGGAAAACAACATTCCCACATCGCGGTATGTGGAATTGACGGAGTTAAATTGGGATGCTTTGGCAGACCTACGCTATCCGATGGTGGTTAAGCCGGTGGATGCTTACAGTTCGAAGGGCGTTCGCAAGGTGTGGAATCCCACAGAGTTGGAAAGATGCTTCCGTGAAGCGGCAGAAATCAGCCGCGCAGGCGGTGTCATTGTAGAAGAATTTTGTGCCGGTGAGGAAATCAGCGTAGATGTGTACGTAGAGGGCGGCAAGGCCAAATTACTGTGTGTGTCTAACAGCGAAAAAATTGCCGATGCCGACCGGTTTATTATCTTCCGTGGACGGTATCCCGTCGCCGCTTCACAAGAAGTAATGGATAAAATTCAAACGGTAGCACAGCAAATAGCGGATGCTTTCGGCTTAGTGGATTCGCCGATGCTGATTCAGATGATTTGTGACGGTACCGATGTGTCGGTATTGGAATTTTGTGCTCGTACCGGCGGCAATATGAAGTATTTGCTCATTAAGCATTCGTGCGGCTTTGATGTTATCAAAGCGGTGATTGACTTGACAGTGGGGGAGAAACCGCACGTGGATTTGCAACCCCCCGAAAATACGTACATTGTGAATGACTTTATCTATTGCCACAACGGCGTATTTGACCATCTGGAGGGTTTTGAAGAGCTGTTGCAGGATGGTATCATTTCCGATTATCATTGTTTGCGTCCGCGCGGTATGGTGATAAAGGGTGTAAACAGCAGTAGTGACCGCATTGCCGGTGTGACATTGCAAGCGGATACGTTGGAGGACTTTAACCGGAAACATCGTTTATTTGTCGAACGTGCAGCCGTTATCGATGAAAACGGGAAAGATATTATGCGTCACGACTTGTTGCCGGATTTGCTATAATCTGCTTTCGAAAACAGCATCCTTTTTTGGGTGCTGCTTTTTGATTTGGCGTTTTCAAAAATTCAAAATGTTATCAATTTTAGTGCTATAAATGCAAAAATTATCTTTTTTTCTATTGATTTATAGGTAGGATATGGTATACTTTACATTGTGATATTGTATTCAGAATCGCTATCGTAACTTCGGCAATAAGAGGAACTAAAACATCAAAAATCAAGCACGGTCGTCTTAACACAACGGATATCGTTTTGTGTTTGCAGAGCAATTGGTTGGGCCATGAAACGAACAAAAGAAATGAAATACAGTTGGCTGTTGTTTTTGACAGTGTGGATAGTATACGCCGTTGTCAGTATGACGAAAAGCGCGTATGCGGCATCCATTGTTTCTATTGTCGGAGAAGGGCTGTTCAATAAATCGGAAGCCGGACTTGTCAATTCCGCTTTTTATTTATTTTACGGCGGCGCCCAATTGTTGGGTATTCGTTTTGTGGATAAATTTTCACCTATCCATATGGTAACGCTTACGCTGGCGGGCACAATTGTTTCAATGGTGGGAATGGCACTCTCCGATGGCTTAATCGGTATGTTAATTTTCTGGAGTTTTTGCGGACTGATTCAATTTTCTATCTGGCCGGCAGTGTTGAGGATTATTGCTGAATTATTACATCCGAAACATGAAGGTATGGCGCGTGTATATATTTCCTTTTCGTTTTGTGCCGGTTCGTTGGTCAACTATTTGGTTGCGGCCGCAGTACTGCATTCTGCCGGTTGGCAAATGCTGTTTTGGCTCTTTGCAGCACTGACCGGAATTACCCTCGGGGCATGGCTTATGATATCACACCGTATCGTACCTGTTTTAGAAAAGAATCGAAACCACCCTGTCGGTGATAAGCAATCGACCTCTTTGCGCGGGTTGCCGTCGTCACCGCCGATAATTCGTGTGGTGTTTGGCAGCGGTGTGATTTTCTTGTTGGTAACCGCTGTGTTACGCAACGCATTAGACAGTGGAAGTCGGATCGTAGCCATGTCGTTCTGTGA
>JAZSOY010000132.1:0-16942 GCA_045537155.1 Acutalibacteraceae bacterium | reverse complement strand
CGGCGTGCGCTTTGATGGTGATGCCGCGCTCGCGTTCCAAATCCATACTGTCTAACAACTGGTCTTCCATATCGCGCAGCGCCACCGCCCGCGTATGTAAGTCGGAGGCCAAGCGGTCTTAGGAAGACAAGCTTTATAGTCAACTCCTTGGCTCACAGAACGACATGCCTACGATCCGACTTCGGCGTGCGCTTTGATGGTGATGCCGCGCTCGCGTTCCAAATCCATACTGTCTAACAACTGGTCTTCCATATCGCGCAGCGCCACCGCCCGCGTATGTTCCAAAATGCGGTCCGCTAACGTCGATTTGCCGTGGTCAATGTGCGCGATGATACAGAAATTACGGGTATGTTCACGCCCTGCCGCCATGCGCATCCTCCTCTCGTGATGCGGAACCGATGAACGGCGAACCGTCGATACAGACCGGTTGTCCGTCCTCGCCGACCGTGATGTCGACAATGTCCGAGTGGGTGTATTTGCGAATGTCGCGCATCCGGAATTCATCCATATCCGTCAGGAACGTGATGGCCATACCGTGACGCTTCGCGCGGCCGGTACGTCCGATGCGGTGTAGATAATATTCGTTTTCTTCCGGAATGTCGTAGTTAAACACGGCTTCCACGTCGTCCACGTCGATGCCGCGCGCCGCCACGTCGGTTGCTACCAAAATGGCAAACCGCCCTTTGCGGAAACCCTCCATCACGCGGTTACGTTGGGCCTGCGGAATGTCGCCGTGCAGGCAATCCACCGAACAGCCGCGCTGAGCCAGTTGTTTGGCGAGCCATTGGACGGTGCTTTTGCGGTTGCAGAACACCATCGCACGGTGCAAATCCAACGCGGCCGCCAAGCGGCACAACAACTCCAACCGGTCACTGCCGGCGGCGGTCAACGCATATTGCGCGATGCGTGGACGGTTGTCCCCCTGCGCTTCCACCGTGATTTCCACCGCGTCGTGCTGGTACTCCCACGCGACATCCATCACCTCGCGCGAGATGGTGGCACTGAACAACGCCACCTGCGTATCGCTCGGCGTGGCGTTGAGAATTTTACGTACATCGCGCACAAATCCCATTTTCAGCATCTCGTCCGCCTCGTCCAACACGGCGGTATACACGTTGCCCAGCCACACCGTGCCGCGGTTCATATGGTCCAGCAGACGACCGGGGGTGGCAACCACAATGTGCGGTTCTTTTTTGAGGGCGGTGATTTGCCGCTGCATCGACTGACCGCCGTACAACGCCACAATGTGCACTTCCGGCATAAAACCTGCCAGCACCTTCAAATCCTCCGCAATCTGAATACAGAGTTCACGCGTCGGGCAAATGACAACCCCTTGAATATCGTGACAATCGGGACGAAAACACTCCAACAGCGGAATGCCGAACGAGCAGGTCTTACCGGTGCCGGTGGGTGCTTTGGCAATGACGTCGCGCCCCTCCAACAACGGCGGAATCGCTTGCCGCTGAATGGGGGTCGCCTGCGAAAAGCCCATACTGACTAACGCCCTCATCAGTTCGGGGCGCAGTTCCAGTTCTTCAAAACCCGGTAACGTCTGTGACATGCTGTGTAGTTCCCTCCGATAGGAATTCTCTATATTTGGTCTAGTATATCACAAAAAAACCCATCAAGCAAGAGAAACTACACGAATTTTCGCAGATATTGTGCGGAAAACACCGATTAGGCGGTATAGTTTTCCAACAAGGCAACCAGCGCGGCTTCGCTGTCGACGACGATGCCGCGTTGCAGGCGTTCCTGCTCCTCCGGCGGCAGGGTGGCGATGTCGACGTCATACACCTCGCTCGGCAAGGCGGCATCGCCCGTAAACCGCGCGACTTTTCCCTCCCACACCGCCAGCGTTTGCGGATACGCGACGGCGGTGGTTGTGGTAGTGGTGGTCACCTCACGAGGCCCCGACGACGGCTCGCTCGACGGCAAAAAGGTGCTCACCCACGCTGCCGCGCCGATGAGCAGTGAGCACGCTCCCACCACCGGCAACCACCGCCGGTTGCGCGGCGATACGGTTTTCGGCATAATCGTCCTCCTTTCGGTCCATATTGATACTAGTGTGAACCGCGCCCCGACGAATATTCTTACAAATTTGATATTTGACATTTCGGCGCTTCTGCTATAATATATCCTTGTGAATATCCTTGTGATACTTTGCGACCTTGAAGGAGGAGCACTATGAACTTCCGCAAACCGGCTTTTTTGGAAAAGGTATCGTTTGACCGCCTGCGCCGTATCGGTTCGCTGATTGGCAAGGTGTTGTTGACCGTCGGGTTGATTTGCATCATCACCGGCTGTATTGTCGCGTGCGTGTTGACGGTGTATATTACGACGAATTTCCAAGGCGAGGCCTCGTTGCCCGACGTGGGGTTGATTAACGAAAACCAAACCACCGTCGTGCGTGTCAAAAACGACAAGGGCGATTTCGTTGAATACCAACGCTTGGCCGGCGTACAACGCGAATGGGCGAGTTTGAGCAAGATTCCCGCCAACCTGCAAAACGCCGTCATTGCTATCGAGGACGAACGCTTTAACGAGCACTACGGCGTGGACTGGAAACGCACCATCTCCGCTTTTGCCAACTTGGTGTTGCACTTCAACGATACCGAGTACGGCGGTTCCACGCTGACGCAACAGTTGGTCAAAAACCTTACCGACAACGATGACCATACCATTCAGCGCAAAGTGACCGAGATTTTTACCGCCATTGAAATGGAAGAATTCTATAGCAAAGATGAAATCCTGCAGGCGTACCTCAACATCATTCCGTTGACCGGACAGATTGAGGGCGTCGGTGCCGGCGCGAAGTATTATTTCGGCAAAGAAGTGGATGAACTGACGCTCGCGGAGTGCGCGGTGTTGGCGAGTATCACTAACAACCCTGCCCGTTACAATCCGTACACGCACCCCAAAGCCCTCCTCGGTCGGCAACAGACTGTGCTGTTTAAGATGCACGAATGTGGCTTCATTACCAGTGACGAATATCAGCAGGCGTTGGGTGAGGAATTGTATTTTGTCAGTAACGGCAATCAATCCAATGTCTACGACTACTACACCGATATGCTGATTGACGAAGTCGTGGCGGATTTGATGGAAACGTATGGGTACACCGAATCCCACGCCAAAAATATGGTGTTTTACGGTGGCTTGACGATTGATTCCTGCGAAGAGCCGGCGTTGCAGAAAAAGGCCGAGGCCATTTATGCCGACGACGCCAACTTCCCGGCGTTGTTGCCGGAGGACGAGGAAAAACCGCAGGCGGCTATCTATGTGATGGACTACACCGGCAAAACCATTGCGGTGGTCGGCGGTCGCGGCGAGAAAACCGCCAACCGCGTGCTCAATCGCGCGACGTCGTCGGTGCGTCAGCCGGGTTCGGCGATGAAACCCATTTCGGTGTATGCGCCGGCGGTGCAGTTGAACCTCATTCACTTCTCGTCGCCGGTGAAAAACTGCTATATCACCCTGAAAGACGGCACCAAATGGCCGCGTAACTACGGGCAAAGTGCGCCGCGCGACAGCGGTATGACGGTGGTGGACATCGCGATTCAGCAGTCGATGAACACCGTGCCGGCACAGTTGTTACAGACCATGACGCCGCAACGCTCTTTTACGTTCCTCACCAACTCGTTGGGACTGACCTCGCTGGTGACGTCGGACGGTAAGGGCAATTCCGATATTGACTACGCCCCGATGGGGTTGGGCGGCTTGACCAACGGCGTGTACGCGCGCGAAATTGCCGCCGCGTATCAGATTTTCGGCAACGGCGGTGTGTATAACGAACCGTATTCGTATACGCGCGTGATGCAGGGTGGCCAAACCCTGCTCACCAAAGGCCCAACCAACGTGCCGGTGCTGGATGAAAACTCCGCGTATGTGATGAATCGGTTGTTGCAAAACGTCGTGCAGGGCGACTACCAAGCCACGGCACGTTCGCTCAAAGGCTCGTGGAAAAACTGGGAAGTGTTTGCCAAGACCGGTACCACGCAGGAAAACAACGACGTGTGGTTGGTCGGCGGTACGCCGCAGTACGTCGCCGCCAGTTGGTTCGGTTACGACCAAAACCAAGACCTCACCGGTCAAACGTCTGCCGCGCGGAATTTGTGGAACAAGGTGATGCTGTCGTTGCATCAGGGTATGGAGCCGATGACGTTTACCGAAAAGGGCACCACCGTGGAAGCAAAGTTCTGCTATGAAACCGGCGCACTGGCAACCACCGGTTGCAAAAAGAGCGGTATCGGGGTGTACAAACCCGATTTTATGCCCGAAGTGTGTACCAAGCACCAAGGCGAACCGGTGAACCAAGTGGCGACCGAGGGCACCACCGACAGCACCACCGGTACCACCGATGGCGCGACGACTACCGGGGGTACGGCGACCACCACGGCAGGAGAATAAAGACAATCGTTCACCCCGACGACGGTTCGTCGGGGTTTTTTACTGCCGTTGATTATCCCGCCGTCGGTTGTCCATACTGTGGATATCATACCGGAAGGGGGCGCGTGCGGATGCGGCGTTTTGTCAGAATCGGGTTGGGGTGTGTACTGGTGGCTTTGTGGGCTTCGGTGTTGATATTTGGGGCGCAATGCGGCGGTGTGCGTTCACACACGGTGCGTCTGCACGTGCTGGCACACGACGATACCCCTGCCGAACAAGCCCTGAAACTGCAGGTGCGCGACGCGGTCAATGCCTATGTCACACCGTTGTTGGAGGGGGTATCCGACCGCGCCGCCGCTTTGGCAGTATTGGATGCCGCCTTGCCGCAACTGCAACAAGTCGCGCAAGCGTGCGTTGCCGCCGCCGGCTATACCCATCCCGTCACGGTGGAGCGCACCGCGATGTATTTTACCACACGCACCTACGACAGCGGCACACTTCCTGCCGGCAGGTATGAGGCGCTGCGCGTGCGCATTGGCGATGCTACCGGTCGGAACTGGTGGTGCGTCGTGTATCCGCCGTTGTGCGTGTCGGCCGCCGCCGCACAGCAACTCCCCGACAGCGACCGTGCCGTCATTCGCACACCGCGCTACGCCGTGCGCTTCAAATTGGTCGAATGGTGGGAGGCCTTGCAAAACCGAAAATAAAAAAACAAAACATTTGTTCGATTTTTTGCCAAAACCCCTTGATTTCCGTCACAAGATGCGGTATACTAACCATAAGGTTGTGAGTGAAATCGCCCTTGGCGGCGGAAATGAGGTTGAAGAGATGGCAGTGAAAAAGGCAGGCGTGGAGCGTCCGGCTCCGGCGAACGACAAACAAAAAGCGCTGGAAACGGCGTTGGCACAGATTGAAAAGAATTACGGCAAAGGCGCGGTGATGCGTCTGGGCGAAAACGTGAAAATGAACGTGGAGTGTATTCCCACCGGTTCGTTGACGCTGGATATGGCGCTCGGTGTCGGTGGTTTGCCGCGTGGCCGTATTACCGAGATTTACGGGCCGGAGGCGTCGGGTAAAACCACGTTGGCGTTGCACGCGGTCGCGGAAACGCAAAAACGTGGCGGTGAGGCCGCGTACATTGACGTCGAGCACGCGCTGGACCCGGTCTATGCCAAGGCGCTGGGTGTCGACGTGGATTCGTTGCTGGTGTCCCAGCCGGATACCGGCGAGCAAGCACTGGAAATCGCCGAAGCCTTGATTCGTTCCGGTGCGGTGGACATGTTGGTCGTTGACTCGGTTGCCGCGTTGGTGCCGCGTCAGGAAATTGAGGGCGAAATGGGGGACGCCCACGTCGGGTTGCAGGCGCGTCTGATGTCGCAGGCGATGCGGAAACTCGCCGGTGCGGTGGGTAAGACCGGTTGCGTGGCGATTTTCATCAACCAGTTGCGCTTGAAAGTCGGTGTGGTGTACGGCAACCCCGAAGTCACTGCCGGCGGTAACGCGCTGAAATATTACGCCTCGGTGCGTCTGGATGTGCGCCGTCAGGAAACGCTGAAAAATGCCGGTGTGCCGTACGGTTCGCACACTCGTGTACGCGTGGTCAAAAACAAGGTCGCGCCGCCGTTCAAAGAGGCGGAATTCGACGTCATTTACGGCAAGGGTATCTCGCGGATGGGCGAACTGTTGGATTTGGCGATTGAATTGGATGTCATTCAGAAGTCGGGTTCGTGGTTCTCGTACAACGAGGAGCGTTTGGGACAAGGACGCGACAACGTGCGCGATTTCCTGCAAAATAATCCCGATATCAGCGGTGAAATTGAGGCCAAGGTGATGGAACTCATCCAAGCGAAGCGCGAGGGCGAAGAGCCATTGCCCACAGCGGCGCCGGTGGAAATTCCGATTGCCGTCGCGGCGCAGTATACCTCCCGCGCGGCGCGTGCGAACATTGACATCGTGGTGGACGACGAATGACGCTCGTAGCGGTACGGCCGGCACGTGGACATTGGAGCGTGTTGTGCTTTGCCGAGGGGGACGAGATACGCATAGACAAATCGGTGTGGGAGGAATCCCCCTACGGGGTGGGTTGCTCGCTCACTGCCGAACAGATTACGGCGCTGTGTGCGCTGTCGGAACGCCGCCGTGCCGAAAGCAGGGCGGTGTTTCTGCTGTCACAGCGCGATTTGTCGCGCCGCGAACTGGAGGAAAAACTCTGTCGGGAACGGGGCCGCTATCACCCCGAAAACCGTTCGGCGGCGGTGCAGGCGGTGGAACGGATGGCGGAACTCGGTTACGTCAACGATACGGCGTACGCCGCACGGACGGCGGAACGGTTGTGGCGCGGCAAAGGGTATCCGCGCCGCCGCATTGAGGAGGAATTGTGCCGACGCGGCATCGACCGCGATACCGCGCGCGACGCGGTGGCGGCGTTGCCGGTGGACGACGGCGAATTGGCACTTGCTTTTCTGGCGAAAAAACGGTATACTGTACCTCAGAGTCCACAGGAACGACAACGCATTGCCGGCGCCTTGCTGCGCTACGGGTTCGACGGTGAGGTCGTGCGTCGGGTGTTGTCCACGTGGCAGGAAGAGGAATCGCAAGATGAGTAGTGTTGGAATGGTGTCGCTGGGTTGCCCGAAAAACCAGATGGACGCCGAACTGATGTTGGCAAAACTTAAAAACGCCGGATTTACCCTCAAAGCCGATGCTGCTACGGCAGACGTCGTGGTGGTGAATACCTGCGGGTTTATTGAAGATGCCAAACAGGAAGCCATTGAGAATATTTTGGAGTTCGCCAAACTCAAAGACGAGGGGCGGATTCGCGGCTTGGTCGTCACGGGGTGTCTGGCACAGCGCTATCAAGACGAACTGTGTCGCGAATTGCCGGAATGTGACGCGGTGCTGGGCCTCGGCGCGAACGGCGATATTGTGGAAGCGGTGCGTGCCGCCTACCACGGACAGACGATGGCGTCGTTTCCGCCGTTGGACGGCTGGTCGCTCGACGGTGAACGCGTTCGTACCACGCCGCCTTTTTACGCGTATCTCCGCATCGCAGACGGGTGCGACAATCGGTGTACCTATTGCGCCATTCCGCTGATTCGCGGCGGATTGCGTTCGCGCTCGCAGGAGGCCATCTTGGAAGAAGCGCGGTGGCTTGCCGCCGGCGGTGTCAAGGAACTTGTGATTGTCGCGCAAGACCCCACCGTGTACGGGCAGGATTTGACCGGTCGCTCGCAGTTACCGGAACTCTTGACCGCCTTATGTGCGGTGGAGGGGTTACAGTGGATTCGACTGCTATACTGTTATCCCGAACACATCACCGACGAGTTGTTGGCGGTGCTCGCGCGCGAGGAGAAAATCGTCAAGTATCTGGATTTGCCGGTGCAACACGCCAACGGCGACGTGTTGCGTGCCATGAACCGTCGCGGTGACCGCGCCTCGCTGACCGCGCTGCTCCGCCACATCCGCGAGCAGGTGCCGGGCATCGTGCTTCGCACCACCGTGATGGTCGGGTTCCCCGGCGAAACCGAGCAGGCGTTTGAGGAATTGTGTGAATTTATCCGCGACGTGCGGTTTGAACGGTTGGGCTGCTTTGCTTTTTCACCGGAAGAGGGGACCGCGGCGGCCGCGTTGCCGAACCCCGTGCCGGACGAGGTCAAGGAACATCGCCGCAACGTGGTGATGGAACTGCAAACGCGGTTGTCTGATGCGTACGGCGATGCCCAAGTCGGGCAGTGTGTACCGGTATTGGTGGAGGCATTTGACCGCTACGCTGAATGTTGGTTCGGGCGCTCACCTGCCGACGCACCGGACATTGACGCCAAGGTGTTTTTCTCCACCGAACAACCGGTCGCACCCGGTGACATCGTGGAGGTTCGCATTACCGACCGTCTGGATTGGGATTTGTTGGGGGAACGTGTATGAATTTACCAAACAAATTAACCGTCGTGCGCATTGTGCTGGCGCCGCTGTTTTTATGGCTGACGTTGTGGGAGTTTCCGTTCCACTACTTGGTTGCCGGTTTGGTGTTCGGCGCGGCGGCGTTGACGGATATGTTTGACGGACGTCTGGCGCGTTCGCGCGGCCTCATTACCAATCTGGGTAAGTTTTTGGACCCGTTGGCCGACAAGATGCTGACCACCGCCGCGTTGTTGTCGTTTTTGGTGACCGGACATCTCGACGTGTGGGCGCTGATGGTGGTGCTGACGCGTGAGTTTATGGTGACGTCGGTGCGCCTCGTTGCCGCCAAAGAGGGAACCGTGATTGCTGCGAACTGGTGGGGTAAAGCGAAAACCATCGCGCAGTTTACGGCGATTGTGTTTGAGTTGGCAGCGCTGGAGTTTGCCTCGTGGCAACACACCGTGCTCGCCGGCGCGGCGTTGCCGGACGCCGTGTATCGCGTGCCACTGACGGTGGGCTACAGTCTACTGTGGGTGTCGGTGGCGTTGACCGCGGTTTCCGGCTGGCAATATGTCCGGCAAAATCGACAGTTTTTGAAAGAACAAAAATAATGGTGGATTTTTTTGAAAAGTCTGCTATAATGAGAATGTAGTATGCGTTGAGTGGGAGAAGTACCCGCACGTGTTGCCCCCAGAGAGAGGTCGTCGTCGGCTGTAAGCGACCTTGGTACACCGTCCGGAGAAATGCACCCATGAGCAGACAGGGGGAACGGTACGCTCAGTATCTCTGTCCGGCTGACCGCCGTTATCGGTTTTTGAGTGAATGCGAAGTGGAACCGTGCCAATGGCACCTTCGCCGCGCCGAGGGCGTGGTGAAGGTGTTTTTTTATAGATAGGGGAGATGCGGTATGTTTGAGCGATTTCGAGAAGACGTCGCGGTGATTCGCGAAAAAGACCCTGCCGCCCGTTCTACGGCGGAAATTGTGTGGTTATATAATGGCTTTAAGGCGGTGCGTTCGTACCGGAAAGCCAACTGGTGTTATCGTCACGGACTTAAGTTTTTGGCGCGCGCCATCTCGCAACACTGTGTGCGGCGCACGGGGATTGAAATTCATCCGGCGGCTACCATCGGACGGCGGTTGTTTATCGACCACGGTACCGGTGTGGTGATTGGCGAAACAGCCATCATCGGTGACGATTGTACGTTGTACCAAGGCGTCACGCTCGGCGGTACCGGCAAAGATACCGGTAAACGCCACCCCACGCTGGGAAACCGCGTGATGGTGGGTGCCGGTGCCAAGGTATTGGGGCCCATTGAGGTGCACGACAATGCGCGCATTGCCGCCGGTGCGGTGGTGCTAAACGACATTCCGGCGGATGCGACGGCGGTTGGTGTGCCGGCGCGCGTCGTGCGTGTCGGCGGTGAAAAGGTCGTGGAGCAACTTGACCAAGTGCATATCCCCGACCCGTTAATGCAGGAAATCGAGGCGCTCAAAGAGCGTCTGGAACTTTTGGAAGCACAAGCAAAGGAGTAACGCGATATGAAAATTTACAACACGATGGCGCGAGAAAAAGAAGAACTCGTCACATTGGAACCCGGCGTGGTACGCATCTACGCCTGCGGTCCCACGGTGTACAACTATATTCACATCGGCAACGCCCGTCCGTTGTGCGTGTTTGATGTGTTGCGTCGGTATCTGGAATGGCGCGGCTGGGATGTGCGCTTTGTGCAGAATTTTACCGACATCGACGACAAAATCATTCGTCGTGCCAACGAAGAGGGCGTGGACTACCGCACCATCTCCGAACGGTACATCGACGAATTTTGGACCGATGCCAAGGGGTTGGGTGTGCGCGAAGCCACCGTGCATCCGCGTGCCACCGAAAATATGGAGGAAATCATCAACATCGTCAGCACGTTGGAGGAAAAAGGGTATGCCTACCGCGCCGACAACGGGGACGTGTATTTCCGCACGCGGCGCGATGCCGAATACGGCAAGTTGTCACATCAGCCCATTGACGATTTGGAATCCGGTGCGCGCATCGGTGTCGGGGAAGAAAAAGAGGACGCCCTCGACTTCGCGTTGTGGAAAGCCGCCAAACCCGGTGAGCCGTTTTGGCCCTCGCCGTGGAGTGACGGGCGTCCCGGTTGGCACATCGAATGTTCCGCGATGGCGCGTCGCTATCTGGGGGAATCCATCGACATTCATTGCGGCGGTCAGGATTTGATTTTCCCGCACCACGAAAATGAGGTCGCCCAGAGCGAGTGCTGTAACGGCGTGCCGTTTGCGCGGTATTGGATGCACAACGGCTATATCAACGTGGACAACAAGAAAATGTCCAAGTCGCTCGGTAACTTCTTTACGGTGCGCGACGTGGCGGAGAAGTTTGGGTATGAGCCGATTCGGTTTTTCTTGATTTCCTCGTCCTACCGCAGCCCGATTAACTATAACAACGAAAGCATTGAGCAGGCTACGGCGGCGTTAGAACGTTTGTATAACTGCCGCAATGCGTTGGAATTTGCGCTGGCAAACGCACCGGCCGGCGACGCGGATGCCGCCGTGACGGCGTTCTGTGTTCAGCGGCGTGAGCAGTTTATTGCCGCGATGGACGACGATTTGAATACCGCCGACGCGATTGCGGCGTTGTTTGAACTCACCAAGGATTGCAACCGCTTGTTGGCAGGGGACACCGTGCCGAGCGACGCGAGTTGCCGTGCCGCACTCGGCTTGTTTAACGAGTTGGCAGACGTGCTGGGACTGTTGTACAGCCGCGCCGCCACCGGCGACGACGATGCCGAGATTGAGGCGCTCATTGCGGCGCGTACCGCGGCGCGTGCCGAGAAAAACTGGGCGGAATCCGACCGTATCCGCGACGAACTCAAAGCGCGCGGTATTGTCGTGGAAGATACGCCGCAGGGTGTCAAGTGGCACCGTACCTAACTGTATAAGGTGGTAAAAAACAGGGCATCCTCTTATCGAAAGATAGGAGGATGCTCTATGTTATCAAAAGCCGAATCCATTACGATGAAATTAAGCGGTGTGCACGATACCGCGACGCGCCGTGCCGCCGGACGCGTGTTGCGTGAGATGGAGGGCGTGCGCTCGGTGTCGGTGCGGCAAGACACGGCGCACGTGGCCTTTTATCCGGAACAAACCACCGTGTCGCAACTTACCGATGCGCTCACCGCCGCCGGATTTCCCATTGTGTGACGGGCGCGCTTGACGAAAAAACAGGGGGGAGCTGTTGAGGCACCCCCCTGTTACTATGTTGTCGCAGAATGTCTTGGAAACGCGCGTCGCTAGATGTCCCATTCGGATTGCGGGACAAAGGTGTTGTCGGTGTCGATGATGGCGCGGATATACTTGCCTTTCAGGTCAAACAACCCTTGGAAAAACAAGAATTTGCGGTTTTCACCGATGACTTTTTTTAAGAATATCCGGTCGGCGCGCGAGAGCGAGAGTTCCAGCACCTTGTTCTTGTCCACCCACTCGTACGTGCCGTATTCGTTTTCCGGCAACAACTTGCCCTTGAACTTGTCGCAGTAAAAGAAACACACGCGCTTTCCCCGGCGATTGACATCCCAAAACTCCACCGCGGCGCGGTACTTCCAGCGTTGCAGGGTGAGTCCGGTCCGTTCAAATACCTCGCGCTTGACGACCTCTCCGATGATATCGCGCGGATACTGCTCGCCGGTCACGCCGCCCCATTCGCCCTCCGTGACACCGAACTCGTCCGGTACGTCCGGCTTTTTGTGAAACATCAAAAATTTCCCGTTTCGCTCGATAAATGCCGTCACCAAGGACTGGTCAAAGCAAGACATTTTCATGGTTATCTCCTCCGGAGCCGCCGTTGCTCCACCACGACGCCGGCAATCGTTACCGGTAACGATACCACTTCCTGCCGCGTAAAACTCCGCGTCGGATAGACCGTGTTCAGCGGGCGCAACTGAATCCCGTTTTCGGTAATGGCAATGCGCTTGAGCGTCGCGTCGCTACCCCCGATATACGCCACCACATCGTCGCCGGTTTCGGCGGTGGCTTGCACACGCAAAATCACCATATCGCCGTCACGGTACTCGGGATACATACTGTCTCCCGTCACCAGCAACCCAAAATAATCATACCCCGATGCCGCCAGACGCGCATCCAATTCCACTGTCTGCACCACGTCGGTCACCGCCTCTAACGGGACACCGGCCGGCACACGCCCCAACACCGGAATCGTCCGCGCGGCGTGCTCGGTCGCACCGTCGCGTAACCGTGTGGAGGGGAGAGGCACCACGTTGCTGAGTTCCGGCAACACCGTTTCACCGAGCAAGACCGCGTGCGGCACGTGAAAATACGCCGTGAGCGCATCCAATTCTGCCTCCGTCGGGGTGGCTTCCCCGCGCCGCAAGGCGAGCAACCGTCCGTGCGGAATCGGCAGCGTACTCTCCAACTGCTCCGGCGCGCGCCCCCACGCATTGCACAATCGCTCCAACGCCACCGCAAACCCCTCACGTGTCGGTGCAGGGTGGTCATCCAAAATCGCGCTCTTGGGAATGCCGAAATACGCCGCTATCCGTGCGACCGCACTCAGTCGCGGCTCTTTTGTTCCCACTTCCCACGTGGAAACCGCCTTGTCCGATACGCCGGCAATCGCACCCAACTCCCGTTGCGTCAACCCGTGTTGCTCGCGCAATCGCCGTATATTCTCCGCAATCGACATCTCCTCGCCTCGCCTTCTACTTCTATTTTACACCAAGAGTAGAAAATTAGCAAGGTTTTTTGCAAAGTTTCTACTTTTACTTGACATTCTACCAAAAGAAGAGTATAATACAGGTAACCTACCGGAACAACCGGCAGGGGTGACGCGTCACCTCGGCGAAAAGCCGAGGACTTTTTACACACTTAATATCTACTTTAGGTAGAGAAACGGAGGAAGTATGCCCAATCGGATATTGAAAGAAACGGTGTGTACCAGCCCGAACATCGAGCAGTTAGGGTGGTTTGAGGAGGTGTGTTTTTACCGGTTACTGGTACAGTGCGACGATTTCGGACGCATGGATGCTCGGCCGTCGCTGTTGCGTGCACGGTTGTTTCCGTTGCGTGAGGATATTGACAGCGAGCAGATGGTCGCGGCGATGGATGCCTTGGAAGCGGTAGGGCTGATTGAGCGATATACCGTCGACGAGCAACCGTATTTGCAGTTGCCGACGTGGGACACACACCAACACGTGCGTACCAAGCGGTATCGCTTTCCACCGCCGCCGTGGGTGGAGGAGGACGAGTACTGACACCGTCTGTTGGTGGAAAAAACAGTGGAAAGTTGTGGAAAAATGTGAATAACTTTGTCTGCAACAATTTGTAACAGTTTGTAACAAGTTGTTGCAAATTGTTGCACTGAATCCAATCCGTATCCAATCCAATCCGTGTTTGTATCCGACGCGTGCGCGCGTTTATGCGGCAAAAATCCGGCGTTGGGGACAAGTTTTCCACATTTGGGGGAAAGTGGGGCGGAGGGAGCCGGTGCAGACCGCACATCAAAGGAGAGAAACATGCGACAAAGTGAAAACCGGTATCGGGTGGCATTGTGTCCGATTTGCGGGGGGTTGTGGTGCGACGAACGCTGCCCTGCGTATCGGCCGGAGGACGACCCGATGCAGACGATGCCGTCGTCGCGGATGTTAAAGAACGAGGAAGGAGAAACCGATGGCAATTAGTAATGAGGCTCAGGCAGTCAAGGAGGAATTGGCCGCGGCGATTACGCTGCGGCGTGAATTGGAAACGCTGGAAAAGGAGTGGAGTGAACTGTTAACGGTGATGGAGGACAGCGACCTGCCGATGAGTGAGTTTGCCGCCGTGGAGGCGGTACATCGTCAACGCACGGCGGTACGGCGCGCTCTCAGTGCGTGTCAAATCCGGAACTGGGCGCGCATTTCGAAAGCGGCGCTCACACCCTTTCAACAGCGCATTTTGGGGTTACGGTATGTGCGAAATCTCACATGGAGTGACCTCTTGGTGACCGTCCGACGCTCCAAACAATACGTGCTTCGCGAACATAATAAAGCGCTGGAACGCTTGGTACACAGCGAATTAGCCGCTGTGGAAAATTCTTCAAAAAAAGTTGCTGAGGTGACTTGAAGGTGACTAGTGCGGTTGTGCTATGATGTGGGTGTCAATCCGGCAGATAGTGAGGGAACACGATGAATCAACTGGGCAAACTCAAAGACATTGAACAGACCATTGCCACGTGCCGTGCGCGGTGTGCGGCAGACCATATTCCGTTTCACGCCGATGCGTTGGCGGCGGCATTGGGCGTTTCCTACGAAACGCTGGTACGGTATGCCGAGGGGCGCGGGACGAGCACCCACACCGCCGCGATTCTGCGTGCGGCGGTGCAGGAGTGTACCGCCTCGGTGGTGGCGTGCGCGTTGGATGCCGACCCCAAGGCACACAGCCTATGGATGTTTTATCTGCGGAACCGCGCCGGATTCGCCGACAAAGGCGAAACGCGCGAACGCGCCACCGAAGCCGGTAACATCACCTTTGTAGGGGAGGAACGCATTTGAGTACGCCGCATGAGCAGGTCGTTGACCTCGCCGCTGTGGTGGGCGGCGGCTACCACGATTTTTGGAACAGCCACAAGCGGTATCGCGTGCTCAAAGGCGGCAAGGCTTCCAAAAAATCCACCACCACCGCGCTGAATTTCATTGTGCGGCTGATGCAGTATTCCGATGCCAATTTGTTGGTCATTCGCGCGGTCATGGACACCCACCGCACCAGCACCTTTGCCCAGTTGCGCTGGGCAACCGAACGCTTGGGCGTGGCGCATTTGTGGCGCGCGACCACCAGTCCGTTGGAGATGACCTACCTGCCGACGGGATAGAAAATCCTGTTTCGCGGCTTTGACAACGTGTATAAGATTGCCTCCACCACCGTCACGCACGGCCATCTGTGTTGGGTGTGGGTGGAAGAGGCGTTCGAAATTGCCGGTGAAGAGGCGTTCGACACCTTTGATTTGTCCGTGCCGCGCGGTGTGGTGCCGCCGCCTCTGTTTAAGCAAACCACGCTGACATTCAATCCGTGGAGTGACACGCACTGGCTGAAATCACGGTTCTTCGACCATCCGCCCGACAACGCCGACGTGTTTACCACCACCTACCACTGCAACGAGTTTTTAGACGAATCCGACCGCGCGGTGTTTGACCGTATGAAACAACAAAATCCGCGGCGGTATGCGGTGGCAGGACTGGGGGAGTGGGGCGTCACCGAGGGGTTGATTTACGACAACTGGGAAGTGGCAGAATTCGACCCCGACGCCCTCCCCGAACCGTGGCGTTGGCGGCGTGTGTTCGGTTTGGATTACGGGTACAGCAACGACCCTACCGCTTTCATTGCGGCGGCGGTAGACCCGTTGGGCCGACGGCTGTATGTGTTTGACGAGTTTGAGCAACGCGGTTTGCTCAATCGTGACATTGCGGAGCGTCTGCGGCGGATGGGATATGCGCATGAGCGTATTCGTGCCGACAGCGCCGAACCCAAATCCAACGAGGAACTGCGTCGGGAGGGTGTGTTTCGCATCCAACCGGCAGACAAAGGCGCCGGCTCGCTGTTGTACGGCATTGCGCGGTTGCAGGAGTATCGTATCACGGTGCATCCGCGTTGCCGTCACACCGCAGCCGAATTGGCGGCGTACGCGTGGGAAAAGGATGAACGCGGCGTCTTTAATCGTCCGCGCCCGGGCAACGACCATCTGATGGATGCCCTGCGCTATGCGATGGAGGACATCACCTATTTCCGCCCGTCGCCGCCCTCGCCGCCGCCGCGCCGCCGTTCCGACGGCGTGCGTGCCGAAGATATGACCGGCGCGTGGGAATAACCGCGTCGCCGCAACAAAAGGAGGAGTAACAATGGCTTTTGCTTTGGGATTTGTGTTGGGATTTTTGTTGGCGTATCTGCCGCTTTGCTTGAAAGAGGTCGGCAAGCGGCAACGCACCGCCGACAATCCCCCCGACGAAGCGGCACAGCGACGCGCCGAGCAGGCGTTGCGCGAGTATCGCAATTTTATGACCTACGACGGATACCGGACACAGGAAGGAGAATAACCGATGGAAGAAATCGTCAACACGACAGTCGACACGCAACCAGACGTGTCTACCGAGACTGCCGTACCCGATGCCCCGACGTCATTACCCGACGCGCCGGACACCTTAACACCGACCGACGCAGCGCCTGCCTCGGTGGAGGCAGACCAAGCGTTGCTGGAGGTTAAGTACAACAAACAACTCCACACCCTCTCGCGGGAAGATGCGACCAAGTATGCCCAAAAGGGTATGAAATACGATGCGGTGGAACCGTTGTTGCGTACACTCAAAGGGGTGGCCGAGCGCGAAGGCAAAACACTGGCTCAATGGGTAGACGCGTTGGGCTCTTCCTCGACACTTCCTCCGTCCCCTGATGAGGCGTTGGCACGCCGTTTGGCGGCGGAATACGTCGAATTGTGCCGCGAAGTGCCGTCGGTGGGGGCTTTTAACACCCTGCCGCCGGAGGCGGTGCGTCAGGCTGCGGAGGAGGGACTTCCGCTTCTGGATGCGTATTTACGGCACGAACATCGCGAGCGATGTCGTGTTGAGGCAGAACGTGCTGCCCAAGCGGCCGCGGCTGCCGCCGGTACCGGTA
>JAZSOY010000065.1:0-5827 GCA_045537155.1 Acutalibacteraceae bacterium | reverse complement strand
GGGGCGCAAATGTGTGGCGGATTTGGTCAAGGATGTCGGCGTGCGCGTGTATCCGGTCGGGCGATTGGACCGCGATTCGGAAGGACTGTTGTTACTGACCAACGATGGTGATTTTTCCAATGCCATGATGCACCCGACGGCACACGTACCGAAACGGTACCGTGTGACAGTGCGTGCGGTGGTGACCGAAGAACAGTTGTTGCGTTTGCAAGAGGGTGTTGTACTGGATGGGAAACGTACCCTGCCGGCCGAAGTGGTGGTCGTATCCCGCACGGAGTCGACGACGGAACAACCCCCGCGCACGGTGCTGGAGTTAACCATTTACGAGGGACGCAATCGACAAATTCGCCGGATGTGTGAGGCGCTGGAGTTGGAGATTGTTCGCCTGAAGCGCGTGGCGTTTGGCGGTGTGAAATTGGGAATGCTGCCCGTCGGAAAATGGCGGCATTTAGAGCCGCGTGAGGTGCGTACGTTGGTGCAGGCTTCAAAAACCGAAAAGAAAATTGCGGCGGAGTATATTAAAAACGGAAAAGGACGGCGATAATATGTTTACCATTTTACCGGCGGACGAGGCCAAAACGGCGATGCTGGCGCAACGCGAGGGGATGACGATGCCGTTGTCCGCGTTGGTGTTGACCGAGGCGGATGCCGAAACGGGATATGTGCTGTTTCGTATAGAGCGTGACACGGTGGAGTTATTGTGCTTGCGTTCACGGGACGACTCGTTGACTGAGTGGCTGGTGCGTGCGGCACTCAACGCGGCGGCGAATCGTTGTGCAGTCACAGCGGTGTGCCACGATGTTGCGGCGTTTCCGCTGTTAGAACGGTTGGGGTTTGTGCGCGATGGCGCGGATTACACCGTTTTTATTCCGGATTTTTTTAACCGGCCGTGTCATACTCACCAAAACTGAAAAGAAAATGACAAATTCTCCCGAATTTATTGCGCAGGGTACTTGTTTTTTACGGTACACTGCGCTATAATATTATTGTCTATTATGATGGCGTAGGATGGCTTTTTATTCCTGATTTGTTGTGGATAATATGGTCGACTATGGCTGTTTGGAGGTTACGGAATGAGCAAACAAGCATCTGAAGCACGGCAGTGCTTGGAACGGTTTTTTGACGCTGGCACTTTCGTAGAGGTGGACCGCCTGATGCGCGACGGGGAGAACGATGTTCCCGTGATATGCGGATACGGCTTGGTCAACGATGCGCCGGTGTATGCATTTGCGCAGGACAAGTCCGTGTGCAACGGTGCAATCGGCAAAGTCCACGCCGCAAAAATTAAGACAGTATATCGCTTGGCGGCGCAAAACGGTGCACCGTTGGTCGGTGTGTTTGACAGCGACGGCGCACGATTGGGTGAAGGTTTGGACGCGATGGATGCCATTGCCGAGATTTTGGCGACGGCAAACGAACTGTCCGGTGTGGTACCGCAAATTGCGGTGATTACCGGTGCTTGCGTCGGCTCTTCTGCGATGATAGCCTCGGCCGCCGACGTGGTGATTGCGGCCGCAGATGCCGATTATTACTTGAATGTCGGTGACGACAACGCCAAAGCTGATGTGGTTGCCGCCGATGCCGACGAGGCGTTGGAGAAAGCACGGCAGTTGTTGGGATATCTGCCGGCAAACAACCTGTCGACAGCGCCGGTGTACGAGGTGCAAGAGGCCGCGGTTGCGGCGTGCGCTTCATCCCAAAAAGCCGCTGAATTTCTGGCAGATGCCGGCTCGTTATTTTCGTTGTACAGCGATGAGGTGGCGGCACTGGCCCGTATCAACGGCGTGGTGTGCGGTATTGTCACATTAGCCGGGGAAAGCGTTTCGTGTTGTACCGCCGCGCGCGCCGCACGGTTTGTACGATTCTGTGACAGTTTCTCCTTGCCGGTACTGACCGTGGTTGACGCCGAAAAGTTTGAATGTTTGAAAGGCGCAACGCGCGTGTGCCAAGCCTATAGCGAAGCCACTACCGCGAAAGTCACGTTGCTGACCGGTGTGGCGTACGGTGCGGTGTATATCGCCGTTGCCGGCAAAGCGGCCGGTGCAGATGCGGTGTTGGCGTGGGATACGGCGTCCGTATCGGCGCTCAAACCGGAAACGGCAATTCACATTTTGTGGAAAGAGCGCTTGAACGAGATGAAACATCCGGATGTTGACCATCCGGCACTTGCCGAAGAGTATCGTATCACGTGCTGTAATGCACAACTGGCGGCCGAGCACGGCGCTTTGACCGATGTGGTCGCTCCGGAACAGACGAGGTCGGTCGTTTCCTCGTACTTTGAGATGCTGGCCGGAAAACGCGTCAGCAAGCTTCCTAAGAAGCATGCCAATATTCGTATATAAGGCGCGCAAGCGTTGCTTTCAAAAAAGAAAGGGTGTCAGTTACAATGAAAAGATTTAACATTACGGTTAACGGTCAAGCATACGACGTGCAAGTGGAAGAAGTCGGCGGCGCGGCTCCGGTTGCAGCGGCTCCGGCTCCCGTAGCAGCACCTGCTCCTGTAGCAGCTCCGGCTCCTGCGGCAGCTCCGGCTGCTGAAGCGGCTCCGGCTCCTGCGGCAGCTCCGGCTCCTACCGGCGATGCGGAAGTTGTCAGTGCGCCGATGCCGGGTATCGTTGTCAGTGTGGCGGTATCGGCCGGCCAGTCGGTTAAATCCGGCGATGTGTTGTTGGTATTGGAAGCCATGAAGATGGAAAATGAAATTATGGCGCCGCGTGACGGTGTGGTTGCCGGTGTGCATGTGTCCAAGGGTGAGAGTGTCGATTCTGGTAAAGCACTGGTGTCGTTGCAATAAAACTTGCCAACCGCAAGTAAACAGAAAGGATTGATTGGATTGGCAAAGGTCGGGATTACCGAAACCATACTGCGCGATGCACACCAATCGTTGATTGCCACACGCATGACGACGGAAGAAATGGTACCGGCATTGGAGATGTTGGATGACATCGGGTATCATTCGTTGGAGTGCTGGGGTGGTGCGACGTTTGATTCTTGCTTGCGCTTTTTGAACGAAGACCCGTGGGAGCGACTGCGCTTGTTGCGTCAGCATATGCCGAAAACCAAGTTGCAGATGTTGTTCCGCGGCCAGAATATGTTGGGATACCGCCATTATGCCGACGATATTGTCGAGTATTTTGTGCAAAAATCAGTGGCCAACGGTATTGATATTATTCGTATTTTTGATGCGCTGAATGATATTCGCAATCTGGAAACCTCCATTAAGGCGGCGAAAAAGGAGAAAGGCGCGCACGTACAAGTGGCGGTGTCGTACACCACCGGTCCTACCTATCAGGTGGATTATTTTGTCAACTACGCAAAGCAATTGGAAGAAGCCGGTGCCGATTCCATTTGTATTAAAGATATGGCCGGTCTGTTGGTACCGTATGCTACCTACGATTTGGTCAGTGAGATTAAAAAGGCGGTTTCCATTCCGGTGCAGTTGCACTCGCACTTTACCGCCGGCATTGCCGACATGGTGTTGATGAAAGGCATCGAGGCGGGTGCCAGTGTGATTGATACGGCGTTGTCACCGTTGTCGATGGGCACATCCCATCCGGCAACCGAGTCGATGGTGGCGGCACTGGCCGGCACACCGTACGATACCGGTTTGGATTTGATTAAACTCAACGAAGTCAGCAAGTATTTCCACACGTTGCGGAACAAGTATATGGCAGAGAACCAACTCAATCCCAAGATGCTGGAAGTGGATGCTAACGCGCTGATTTATCAAGTGCCCGGCGGCATGTTGTCTAATTTGGTGAGCCAGTTGAAGCAGGCGGGCCGCGAGGACCAGTTGGAGGAAGTGTTACTGGAAGTGCCGCGCGTACGTGCGGATGCCGGTTATCCTCCGCTGGTGACGCCCTCGTCCCAGATTGTCGGTACGCAGGCGGTGTTTAACGTCATCGGTGGCGAACGCTACAAGATGGTGACTAAAGAGTTCAAGGGCTTGGTGCGCGGTGAATACGGTGCCACACCGGTGGAAATGGACCCGGACTTCGTAAAAGCGATTATCGGCGACCAGGAGCGCATTACCTGCCGTCCGGCGGATTTGTTGGAGCCGGAATTGGATAAGATGCGTGCCGAGATGAACGAATGGTATGAGCAAGAGGAAGATGTGTTGACTTATGCTCAGTTCGGTCAGGTGGCCCTAAAATTCTTTGAGCAGCGTCGTAACGCAAAATATCATATTGACGGGCAGCATTATAACGAGCAGGAACAAGTGCATCCCGTTTGATTTGAGTTGCATCCGAAAGCCTCTCACAGAGGCTTTCGGACGTCTTGCATTTTACCACGGCGGCGACACCGCCGCTTAACATAAGGAGTGTCGGGATTGATACGGAGTATGACCGGTTACGGACGACACCAACAAGTCGTTGACGGTTGGGACGTCACGGTGGAAATTAAATCCGTGAACCATCGATTTTACGAGTACGGTTCGCGGTTGCCGCGCACCTGCGGTTTTTTGGATGATAAATTAAAATCCTTTTTACAACAAAGCATTGCGCGAGGCAAAGTGGAAGTGTATGTGTCGTTAGATGCTGTGGAAATTGCCGACAGCCGCGTGGAAGTCAACGTGCCGTTGGCGACTGCCTATTACGATGCATTAAAACAGTTGGCTGAACAGTTGTCGGTGCGTGATGATTGTTCAGTGATGAACGTGGCACGGTTTCCCGATGTGTTGACGGTGCGCAAAAGCGAAACCGACGAGGAAGCGATTTGGAAGGCCGTGCGTGACACGGCGGCGATAGCATTGGAAAAATTTGTGGCTATGCGTGAACGCGAGGGTGAGCGTCTGCGTGACGATGTGTTGTCGCGCCGTACATTCTTGCTGGAACGCGTGGCAATGGTGGAAGAACGCTCACCACAAACCGTACGAGAACATATGGATAAGGTCACCGAGCGTATGCGCGAGTTGTTGGACTCGGCAACGGTGGACGAACAGCGTCTGTTGACCGAAGCGGCGTTATTTGCCGATAAGATTGCTACGGCGGAAGAAACGGTGCGTTTGCGCAGCCATTTGGACCAGTTGGAACAACTGGTGTGCAGTAGTGAGCCGGTTGGCCGAAAATTGGATTTTTTGGTGCAGGAAATCAATCGTGAAACCAACACCATCGGTTCCAAAGCACAGGATTTACAGTTGGCACAGGTGGTTGTGGATATGAAAGCAGAGATTGAAAAAATTCGTGAACAAATCCAAAACATCGAGTGATGTCAAAAATGGAGGAAGAATCATGCGACTCATCAACATCGGTTTCGGCAATATGGTATCTGCCGGTCGTCTGGTGGCGATTGTCAGTCCGGAATCGGCACCCATCAAACGCATTATCCAAGATGCCAAGGAACGTGGCTCCTTGATTGACGCAACCTATGGTCGCCGCACGCGTGCCGTTTTGATTACGGACAGTGACCACGTGATTCTGTCGGCGGTGCAACCGGAAACGGTCGCCAACCGCTTGGGTGAGGATAATGAGGAGGATGCCGGTAATGGCGAATAACGGAACCCGCGGCTTGTTGGTTGTTTTTTCCGGCCCATCCGGATGCGGCAAGGGAACGGTGATGTCACAATTTCTGGCAACACGGGATGATACGGTGTTGTCGGTATCGGTGACGACACGTTCACCGCGTCCCGGTGACGTGGAGGGTGTCCATTACTTTTTTCGGACACGCGAGCAGGTCGAACAGATGATTCGTGACGATGCTCTTCTGGAATATGCCGAATATAACGGCAACTATTACGGAACGCCGCGCGCCGCCGTGGAAGAACAATTGGCGGCAGGCCGAAACGTCGTTCTGGAAATCGAAGTGCAAGGTGCCGAAAAGGTAATGC
>JAZSOY010000006.1:0-2026 GCA_045537155.1 Acutalibacteraceae bacterium | reverse complement strand
AAATTCATATCATGTTCAATCAGCATGATGGCAATGTGGAAGGTATCGCGGATCCGACGAATATTCTCCATCAGCTCCATGGTTTCGGAAGGGTTCATACCGGCTGCCGGTTCATCCAATAACAACAGTTTCGGATTGGTCGCCAAAGCGCGCGCAATTTCCAATTTGCGCTGTTTACCATACGGTAAATTGCACGCGAGATTATTGCGCTCTTCTTCCAAATCAAAAATACGCAATAACTCCTTGGCACGTGCACGCATTTTGCGTTCGTTCTTAAAATAAGCGGGCAAACGGAACATGCTGGTAAACGGATTGCATTTGAATTCGGGTTGATTATGCAATCCCACCATCACGTTACGAATCACACTCATATTATTGAACAAACGAATGTTTTGGAAGGTACGCGCAATGCCTTTGTGGTTGATGGTTTCCTGCGATTTTCCGGTGAGGTTTTCCCCTTCCAAGTAAAAGCAACCCGTTGTGGGAGTATACACGCCCGTTAACATATTGAAAACCGTCGTTTTACCGGCACCGTTGGGACCAACCAAACCATATAATTGCTTTTTCCGAATGGTTAGATTCAAATGTTGCACTGCGTGCAAGCCACCAAAGGAAATACCCAGGTCGTCTACCTGTAATACAATGTTATCCTGCATTATTTGTCCCCTCCTTTGGCCGGCTTATCTGACTGATACGTAGTTGAGGGTGTAATATCCACAGACAACAACTCGTCCATTTGGATTTTGGTGGGAACACGGTCCCACGCCGCCGCATCGTCCTTGATTTTCTCCGGACGGTTGTATTTTTCAAACAAACGACGCAGGTTGAGTTTTTCTTTCAAGGGGCGCAATACCGGTGCATTGTTAAACAACACCGCCACAATCAAGATAATGGCATAAATCAGCAGTTTCAAGGCGGCTAAGTCGCCTGACAACTCGCTTTGCAAGATAAAATTGACATAGGTAATGAGCGCCGCCGCCACAATGGAACCGGTCACATTTCCCATACCGCCCAGCACAACCATAACCAAAATTTCAATGGAATAGTTATACGAGAACACGGAATACAACACCGGTGTGTTTTGATGCCCATAAATAACACCGGCAATTCCGGCAAAAAACGCCGCGAAAATAAATACAAACAATTTGTAATAGGTGACATTGATACCCATTGCTCTTGCCGCAATTTCGTTGTCACGAATGGCGGTAATCGCACGACCGTGTTTACTGCGAATGAGATTCTGCATCACAATCAACAATAGCACCACCATCGCAAACGCGACAATGAACAGATACGCCGGCTTATAGGTTTTGGTATTCAACCCCAGCGCACCGCCGAAATAGGGTGAATTTTTGAAAATATTTCTCACAATTTCGCCAAAAGCCAACGTCGCAATAGCCAGATAGTCGCCTTTCAAGCGCAGGGCAGGCAAGCCAATGATAAAGCCGAATACCGCGGCTACCAAACCACCGACCAACATCGCGATTATCAATACCAACAACGGGCTGTCAATTACGCCATGCAACCAGTTGGCAAGATAACAACCAATATACGCACCGACACACATAAAGCCGGCGTGCCCTAGACTGAGTTCACCGAGAAAACCAACCACCAGATTGAGTGAAACTGCCAAAATCATACTGTACGCAATACGCGACAACAATGTGATGGTAGCACGGGGTAACATATCGGCACTGCTCAATATCATCATCAAAACGGCAAACAGGGCTACCGCTATCCAGTTGATATGATAGTGAAGTTTGAAGGAATCACCGCGTTTGTTTTTTCCCATTTTCCATCACACCTTCTCTCTTCTGCGAACGCCGAGCAAGCCAATCGGTTTGACAAGCAAAATCAGAATTAACAAACCGAATTCAATGGCTGTGGTATAGTCACTGATTACCGGAATACTGGCACAGATTTTTTCAACCAAGCCGAGCAACACGCCGCCAATCATCGCACCGGGAATGGAGCCGATACCGCCGATAACCGCCGCCGCAAAGGCTTTGATACCGGGCATGGCACC
>JAZSOY010000097.1:0-8041 GCA_045537155.1 Acutalibacteraceae bacterium | reverse complement strand
TCATACCCACACCCATATTAAAGGTGTTAAACATATCCCGCTCGCTGATACCGCCGGCGGTGGCAATCAAGTCGAAAATCGGCAACACGCGCACCGCGTCTTTGCGAATTCGCGCGCCCAGACCATCGGGAATACTGCGCGGAATGTTCTCGTAGAATCCACCACCGGTGATGTGGGAAATGCCCTTCACCGTCACACGCTCCAGCAACGCCAACACCGGTTTGACATACATCCGTGTCGGCTCTAACAATACTTCACCCAAACTTTTACCGTTCAACGCTTCGCGCGGCGAGGTCAAATCCGCATTTTCAATATCAAACACCTTGCGCACCAACGAGAATCCATTGGAATGTACGCCGCTGGATGCGAGCGCAATCACCACATCCCCCTCGCACATCGTGGTATTATCGATGATTTTCGATTTATCCACCACACCGGTGCAATAGCCGGCCAAATCGTAATCATCCGCCGGCATCAGCCCCGGATGCTCGGCGGTCTCGCCGCCAATCAGCGCACAACCGGCACGTACACAACCCTCGGCAACGCCGCTCACGATGGCGGCTATCTTTTCGGGATAGTTTTTGCCGCAGGCAATGTAATCGAGGAAAAACAACGGCTTTGCGCCACAGCAAATAATGTCGTTGGCGCACATCGCTACGCAGTCAATACCGATGGTATCGTGCTTATCCAACAACATCGCCAATTTGATTTTTGTACCGACTCCGTCCGTACCGGACACCAACACCGGTTGTGTAATACCGGTTAAGTCCAACCCGAAACAACCGCCGAAACCGCCAACGTCATCCAAGCACCCCTCGGTTTTGGTACGGTTGATGTGCGCTTTCATCAATTCCACCGACTGATACCCGGCGGTAATATCCACACCGGCGGCGGCATAACTATCCGATTTTGATTGTGTATGCATCGTTTGTTTTCCTTTCCTTTACGATAATCAGGCAAAGAACAAGCCATTGAGCGTCATCGGGTCCACATACTGTCCGTCCTTGTAGACGCGCATATTGCCGGAGGCAATCTCGTCAATCAGCATCACGTTACCGTCGGCATCGTAACCGAATTCAAACTTAATATCGTACATATCCAACCCCTTGGCTTTGAGGTCGTCTGCCACAATTTTGGTGATTTTCTGCGTCATATCTTTGAGGTCATCGTACTGCGCAGCAGTCATCACACCCAAGTCCACCAACCCATCTTTGGTGACAAGCGGGTCGCCCTTTTCGTCGTTCTTAAACGTGGTCTCGACATACGCCGGCAAGTCTTGTCCTTCGACGCAATAGTCGGAATACCGGCGGTAGAACGAACCGACCGCCTTGTAGCGACAGATGACTTCCAAGCCCTTGCCGAACACTTTCGCCGGCAACACCTCCATGGTGGTGTTCGCCAAATCGGCGCTGACATAGTGCGTGCGAATACCGGCGGCATTGATTTTTTCAAAGAAATAAATCGACATCCGCAGATTGACATCGCCGACACCGTCAATGGTCAGCCCCACGCTGTTCTCGCCCGGGTCGAACACACCGTCTTTGCCGGTGCAATCGTCCTTGAATTTCAGTAAATAGTTGCCGTTATCCAACGCAAACACATCTTTAGTTTTACCGGTGTACACAAGTTTCTTTTCCATAACTGTTCTCTCCTTTTTTATTCACAATCAAGCGTTGAGTGCGGCGTCTTTCGCCAACACTTGCCGCGCATCGTCGGCACGCTTTGCATCCAATTTTGCGGCAAGTTCCGCATCTTCCACGGCGAGAATCTGTGCACACAACAGCGCGGCATTCGCGCCGCCGCCGATTGCCACCGTTGCCACCGGAATACCGGTCGGCATCTGCACCGTGGACAACAACGCATCCATACCGTCAAGCACCGACGATTGGCAGGGAATCCCCACCACCGGCAAGGTGGTGTTCGCCGCAATCGCGCCGGCGAGATGTGCCGCCATACCGGCGGCGGCAATAATCGCACCAAAGCCGTTGGCACGCGCGTTGACGGCAAAATCACGCGCCTCCACCGGCGTGCGATGCGCCGAATAAATATGTACCTCATACGGAATTCCCAGCGCATCCAAGGTGCTCATCGCTTTTTGCACAACCGGCATATCGCTGTCGCTACCCATCACAATTCCTACTTTTTTCACAAAAAAACCTCCTTTTTGGGACTTTTGCAATAAAAAAAGGCGCACTTACTCTTTGCAAGCAAATGCGCCCAGACGGTCGGCAGTATACCTCCATTTCCCTGCTCCACCGTGGTGCTCCACGAACCCGTCAGTCGCAGGAAAAACCTTTATAATTCAACACCGATATTCTACCATATTTGCCGTGGCAGTGTCAAGCAAAACCGCCATGGAAATCGCGCTTTTTTATCGCACCGCACGCGCTTCGCAATACACGCAACGATGGATGTCCTCCGTGGCATCGGTCAAACGGAACATCGGTTCCAATTCCTGCTCCACCGCCGTGATACACCGCGGATTTTCGCATCGCCATCCCGACTCCTTGCCGAGGTATGCCGGCTCGGTATGCGGCACGCCGGCGGCGGCATCCCCTAACAATTTCAAAATCAGCGCCATCCGCATTATCTTGCCGTTGCGCACCTGCTCAAAATAACAAGCGCGCGGGTCACGGTCCACCGCCGTGCTGATTTCGTTGACGCGAGGCAATGGGTGCAAAATACACATCGACGCCGGCGCGTGTTGCAGTTTATCAGCGGTTAAAATATAGTGGTCTTGCAATTGCTCACACTCGTCGGGACTCGCAAATCGCTCTCGTTGGATACGCGTCATATACAGCACATCCAGTTTCGGCAACGCCGCTTCCAACGAATCCACTTCCTCGTACTCTATGGATGACCGTTTCAGCATGCCCCATTTAATATTGCCGGGCAATCGTAGTGTCGACGGTGAAATCAGTACCAACCGAATACCCGTATACCGTGCCAACGCCGCAATCAACGAATGTACCGTTCGCCCATATTTCAAATCACCGCAAAAACCCACGGTCAAATTGTCCAGCCGCCCTTTTTGACGGTAGATGGTCAACAAATCCGCTAAGGTTTGTGTCGGGTGGCAATGGCCGCCGTCACCCGCGTTAATAACCGGAACACCGGCATTGCGCGCCGCTACCAACGGGGCGCCCTCACGCGGATGACGCATCGCAATGATATCGGCATAGCAACCCATCACACGTGCCGTATCCGCTACACTTTCCCCTTTGGCAGCTGACGATGAACCGGCATCGGAAAATCCCAACACACTGCCGCCGAGTTCCAGCATGGCCGCCTCAAAACTCAGCCGTGTACGCGTTGACGGCTCAAAAAACAACGTCGCCAACTTTTTGCCGCGGCACCGGTCAGCATAGGCGTCCGGATGTGCGCTGATGTCGCAGGCAGTTTGCATGAGTTCGTCCAATTCCTGCATCGACAAATCGCAAATGTCGATTATACTTCTCATTTTGTTGCCCCCGCACCAATCCAACTTTCATCCGACGGATTGTTGCGGAACGCAATCAAGCGTTGCACATCTTCCGGACGGATATAACCTTCTTCTGCCGCTACCTCGGCAATGACATCAAAATTGGTGAGCGACACGTTGGTGACCTGTGCAGCCGCCAACCGTTCGATGCCTTTTTTCATTCCGTAAGTAAAGATGCTGACAATACCCAACACCTCGGCACCGGCATCACGCAACACCTGCACCACTTCCAACACACTGCCGCCGGTGGAAATCAAATCTTCCACCACAACCACCTTTTGACCGGGTTCCAGACGGCCTTCAATCTGATTTTGACGACCGTGGTCTTTGGCGCCGGAACGCACATAACCCATCGGCAACCCCATCAAATGACCGGTAATCGCCGCATGGGCGATGCCGGCAGTGGACGTGCCCATCAACACTTCCGCTTCGGGATAGTGTTCACGAATGGTTTGTGCCAATCCGGTTTCCACGTCGGTACGTACCTGTGGGTCGCTCAGCGTTAACCGATTGTCGCAGTACACCGGACTTTTAATGCCGCTTGCCCATGTGAACGGTTCTTCCGGCCGGAAGAACACCGCTTTAATTTTCAGTAAATCTTTAGCAATCCGTTTTTCCATTGTCTACATCCTCCTCAATCCACAAACTCGCGTACACACCGTTCATACGCTGCGACCGGGTCCTCGGCCGCCGTGATGGGGCGTCCCACCACGATGTAATCCGAGCCGATTTCCTTGGCTTGCGCCGGTGTCATCACGCGTTTTTGGTCGCCGACATCCCCATCGGCAAACCGCACACCGGGAGTCACCGTCAAAAATCCGGCGCCGCAGGTTTCGTGTACTTTGCCGGCCTCCAGCGGCGAACACACCACACCGTCCAATCCGGCAGCCTTGGCGTTGGCGGCATAATGCATCACCACGCGGTCAATCGGCTCACGAATCAACAAGTCGCGCTCCATACGTTCTTGGTCGGTAGAGGTCAGTTGCGTCACCGCAATGAGCAACGGCCGCGTACCATCGGGACGTGTCAAACCCTCCAACGCCGCTTCCATCATACTCACCGTGCCGGCGGCATGCAGGTTGGTCATATCCACATCCAGCCCCGATAATACCGCCATCGATTTTTTGACGGTGTTGGGAATGTCGTGCAATTTCAAATCCAGAAAGATTTTGTGCCCACGCTGTTTGATTTCACGCACAATCTGCGGACCGGCAGCGTAAAACAATTCCATACCGATTTTCACAAACGGCTTACGTCCGGTGAATTTGTCGAGAAAAGCAAACACCTGCTCGGCACCGGCAAAATCGCAAGCCACAATCACGTCCTTACCCATTACTTGACACCTCCGATAACATCCTCCAGACGGTCAATCCCGTAACGTTGCATCACCGTCGGCAGTTCCTCAATAATTGTCTTGCAGGCGAAAGGATTAATTAAGTTAGCGGCACCCACCTGCACCGCCGTCGCACCGGCGAGCATCATTTCGATGACATCCTCTGCCGAACTGACACCGCCCATACCCACGACCGGAATACCGACGCTGTGTGCCACCTGATACACCATCCGCAAGGCCACAGGGAACACCGCGCTGCCGGATAAGCCTCCCATCGTGTTGGCAAGCACCGGTCGCCGCGTCCGCAAATCAATTCGCATACCCAGCAAGGTGTTAATCAAACTGATACCATCTGCACCGGCGGCTTCACACGCCTTGGCAATGGCAACAATATCGGTGACGTTGGGTGATAACTTAATAATCACCGGTTTAGTAGTCGCCCTCTTGACCGCGGCGGTGACTTGGGCGGCGGCTTCGGGTGTCGTGCCGAAACTCATACCGCCGCCGTGCACGTTGGGACAACTGATGTTGACTTCCAGCCAACCCACCTGCGGACACTCGTTCAACCGGAAACACGTTTCAATATATTCTGCCAAGGAAAATCCACTGACGTTTGCCATCACCGGTTTTTGGAAACACGCGGCCAGTTTGGGGAGTTCCTCCGCAATGACCTTTTCCACGCCGGGGTTTTGTAGCCCCACCGCATTGAGCATACCGGCAGGACATTCCGCAATGCGCGGCGTCGGATTGCCGAACCGCGGTTCCAAGGTGGTTCCCTTAAACGAAAATGTCCCCAGCATATTGATGTCGTATAGTGCGGCAAACTCATACCCATATCCAAACGTACCACTGGCAGGAATGACAGGATTATCCAATCGAATACCGCACAGCGTTGTGCTTAATTCTGCCACAAGATATCCCCCTTCCGTAACACCGGTCCTTCGGTACAGATGCGTTTGTTTCCGGTGATGGTTTTGCAAGAGCAACCCATACACGCGCCGAAACCACATCCCATCCGTTCTTCAAAACTAAACTGTCCATCGGTACACGTTTTCGCGTACACTGCTCTGAGCATCGGTTCGGGCCCACAGGTGTAAAAATAGGTGTACTCCGCCGGCAAAGCGTCGGTGACAAACCCTTTGACACCGTATGAGCCATCTGCCGTGGCCACCGTTACGTCTGCGCCCAGCGCACGGAATTCCTCTTCGTAAAACACCTCGTCGGCAGTGTTAAATCCAAGCACCACCGATACGCGGCGTCCCTCGGCAAGGAGTTTTTTTGCCAACAGATACAGCGGCGGTACACCGACACCGCCACCGAGCAACAACGGCTGTTCACCGGCTTCATCCAAGGTATACCCGTTTCCCAAACCGACCAGCACGTCCAAACGTCCCTCGGTCATACGACTCATCTGTCGCGTTCCTGCACCCACCACTTTATACAAAATGGTCAGTACATCCCCCTCACAGTCGCATACGGAAATCGGGCGGCGCAAAAACAAACCGTCCAACCGAATATTAACAAACTGTCCGGCGCTGTGAATCTCCGACACATCGCCGCGCAACCGCATCCGATATACCGAGGCGGTTAGCGGCGTATTTTCAATAATCTCTAACCAAACTTGTTTCATACTGTTCCCTCTTTACGGACAATATTAGGCATCAATCGTAGAAATGGTCAGCGTCGTTTCCTCCAACACGTCCAACAACACCCGTACCGTATCCAGCGCGGTGAAAATCGTTACGTTGTTGTCGGTCGCGTGGCGGCGAATTTGATAACCGTCACTTGCCTGACCGCTGGAGTCAATGTCACGCGTGTTGATAACATAGGCGATGTGTCCCTGCCGCAACGCCTCGGGGATTTCGTTCGGCTCTTCCCCGATTTTGTGCAACACGTGTGTGCGAATGCCGTGCTCTTTGAGGAATTTTGCCGTGCCGGCCGTGGCTTGAATGTTAAACCCGAGATTATAGAACCGCCGAATCAGCGGCAACGCCTCGTCTTTGTCCTTGTCGGCAATCGTGGCAAAGACCGTACCGTAGTTTTGCAGGTGCATACCCGACGCCTGCAACGCTTTGTACAAGGCGCGGTTGAGTTTATCGTCGTAGCCGATAGCCTCGCCGGTAGATTTCATTTCCGGCGACAAATAGGCATCCAAACCGCGAATTTTGCTGAACGAGAACACCGGCACCTTGACATACCAACGATTCTTTTCCGTGGGATAGATATCAAAAATGCCTTGTTCTTTCAGACTTTTACCCAGAATCACCTCGGTCGCAATATCCGCCAAACTAAAGCCGGTGGCTTTGGACAGGAACGGCACCGTACGCGACGAGCGCGGGTTGACCTCAATGATATACACATCTTCCTTGTCATCGACAATGAACTGAATGTTAAACAGTCCGACAATACCGATTCCCAAACCCAGTTGTTTCGCATACTGTAACAGTATGCCCTTCACGCGGTTGGAAATACTGAAGGCAGGATACACCCTGATGGACTCACCACTATGAATACCCGTACGTTCCACCAACTCCATAATGCCCGGCACGAACACATCATGACCGTCGCAAATGGCGTCAATTTCCACTTCTTTACCCTGAATATACTTGTCCACCAGCACCGGCTTGTCCTCATCAATAGCCACGGCTGTCTTCAGATAATGGCGCAGTTGCTCCTCATTGGCAACAATCTGCATTGCGCGACCGCCCAACACAAAACTCGGGCGAACCAACACCGGATACCCAATGTCGTTGGCGGCGGCAATACCATCCTCAATACACGTCACAGCACGTCCTTTGGGCTGAGGAATATCCAATTCTTGCAATATTTTTTCAAACCGGTCGCGGTTTTCTGCTCGGTCGATGGCCTCGCAGTCCGTGCCGATGATTTTAACACCGCGTTTCATCAGCGGCTCAGCCAGATTAATCGCCGTTTGTCCGCCGAGTGAGGCAATGACACCCACCGGTTTCTCAAATTCCACAATGTTCATCACATCTTCGGTGGTCAACGGCTCAAAGTACAGTTTATCGGCGGTGGTATAATCGGTGGATACGGTTTCGGGGTTATTGTTGATGATAATCGCCTCGTATCCAGCCTTTTTAATCGTGGTGACTGCGTGCACGGTAGAATAGTCAAACTCCACGCCCTGTCCGATACGAATGGGGCCGGCACCCAAAACGATGATCTTTTTCTTATTTGTCAGAACAGATGCATTCTCACCGTTGTAA